>JAULXU010000139.1:0-5621 GCA_032118285.1 Ilumatobacteraceae bacterium | reverse complement strand
GGCGTGTCCGTAGCGCATGGCGAGTCGTCCGGCGAAGGGGGCCACGGTGGCCGCCACGAGCGGGCCCGGCATGGTGGCCACACCGGATTTCACCACGCTGTACGACCACACGGTCTGGAGCCACGTGGTGTTGAGAAGCCACATGCCGATGAAGCCGACGCTGAACAGGATGCCGGCGACGTTGGCGGCGACGACGAACGGCAAGCGGAAGAGCGACAGATCGAGGAGCGGGTGCTCCACCGTGTCGCAGCGGCGGATGAAGGCGGCCACCAGCACGATGCCGATGGCGATCGACCCGAGGGTGAAGGGGTCGGTCCAACCCCACACCTCGCTCTGGGAGATGCCGAGAACCACGAGGGCCACCCCGGTGAAGCCGGTGACCACGCTCGGGTAGTCCACCCGGCGCGTGGCGGTCTCGTCACGGCTCTCGTGCAGCATGCGGCGCCCGACGAGGATGGTGAAGACGCAGAACGGGACGTTGATGAAGAACAGCGAGCGCCAGCCGAGCGTGTCGACGAGCAGTCCCCCCGCCGACGGCCCGGCGGCCGCGGCCAACCCGCCGACGGCTCCCCAGATGGCGATGGCCTGGGTGCGCTTCTCCACCGGGAACTCCGGCAGCACGAGCGCGAGCGAGGCCGGGGTCAACTGCGCGCCGCCGATGGCCTGCACGATGCGCGCCAGCACGAGGAAGATCGCCGAGGGTGCGAGCCCGCACAGCACGGATCCGACACTGAAGAGGAACAGTCCCCGCAGGAAGGCGCGCTTGCGGCCGTAGACATCGGCGAAGCGGCCCGCGGTGAGGAGTCCGGCGGCGTAGGCGATCGAGTACGCAGAGAACACCCACGTGAGGATGTTCGGGTGGCCGAGGTCGGCCTCGATGGTCCTGCGCGCGACGACGACGATGCTCACGTCGAGCGACACGAGGAAGGTGGCGATGGCGGTGAGGCCGAGCACCTTGTAGGCGCGCGAGCTCTGGCTCGCCGTGGCGATGTCGGTCATGGTTCCCCCGTGGTCGGGTCCACCGTACTTGTCGACCTCCGCGGCGCTCCCGTCGGAGCGCCGGGTCACCAACCCGATTCGCGGATGGCGTCGCCGTCGGCGTCGCGGTCCCGTCCCCGCCAGCGCAGCACGCCCGGGGTGCGCGACAGACCGAACAACAGACCCTGCATCGGGGTTCCCTCGAGGTCGACGATCGCCCGGCGTTCGGCGAAGTGGGGATCGGCGGCGATGTCGGCCATGTCGAGCACGGGACCGGCCGCGGCTTCGATGTCCTCGAACACCCGGAGAGCCTCCTCGCGAGTCCGGGCGGCGAACCATTCGGTCATGGCGGAATCGAGAACGGCGCGGTTCTCGACGCGCCCGGCGAAGGAGTCGAACCGCGGGTCGCCGCCGAAGCCGAGAAGATCCACGACGCGCATCGCCACGGTGTCGCTCGATGCGGACACCCCGATGTAGAGACCGTCGGCGCAGCGGAACACGCCGCGGGGAACGGTGAAGGGCAGCGAGGACCCCATGCGCTCCTGCATCTCGCCGCGCACGGCCCACGTGCTCGGCAGGGAGCCCAGCATGTGGAAGATGCTCTCGAGGAGGGACACATCCACCACCTGTCCCTCCTCCGACCACAGTGCGACCATCGTGGCGAAGGCGGCGACGATGCCCGTCACCTCGTCGGTGAGGGCGAAGGCGGGCAGCATCGGCTCGCCGCCCGGCTCGCCGCTGATGGAAGCGAGCCCCGACATCGACTCGGCGATGGAGGCGAAACCCGGGCGGTTGCGGTACGGGCCGGTCTGGCCGAAGCCGGTCACGCGCGTGATGACGAGCCGGGGATTGCGCGCGTGCAGCACATCGGGGCCGAGACCGAGGCGCTCGAGCGTGCCGGGGCGGAAGTTCTCCACCAGCACGTCGGCGTCATCGAGCAGCCCCAGCAACACGTCGCGGTCGGCGGGGTCCTTCAGGTCGAGGTCGATGGTGCGCTTGTTGCGGTTGACGAGGCGCCACCAGAGTCCCGAGCCGTCGGCGGGGTCGCGCCACGCCAGATTGCGCAGACTGTCGCCCCCGTCGGGCCTCTCCACCTTGATGACATCGGCGCCGTAGTCGGCGAGGTAGCGCGCGCAGTTGGGTCCCGCGAGCACGGTGGCGATGTCGACGACGCGCAGTCCCGCGAGCGGCGGGCGCGGTCCGCTCATCGCAGGGGAAGGACGAGGCAGCGCTCCTCGAGCGTGCCGAGGGCGTAGTCCTGGTAGTTGACCCCGAAGTCCGAATAGAGACCGCGGCACTTGTTGCTCCAGCGCAGCGCGGCGCGGGTGGAGATGCGGTGCACCACCTGCATGACGCCGCCCTCGTACACCCGGTATTCGGCCCATGTGCCGGGGAAATCCTTCACGCACCCGATCTCGATGCTCGGCACGCCCGACAGCGGCATGGTGCGCACGCGGTGGCGGTGCGTGTGGCCGGCGGTGTAGGCCACGACGCTCGGGTGGCGCGCGCACAGTTCGTCGAGACGATCGCTCGGGTCCGGGTGCAGGCCGAAGTACGTGTCGCTGCGCTTGCCCTCGGTCCACTGCTGGTGGTGACCCATGACGATCACCGGAACGGTGGAGCGCGAGAGTCGGTCGTCCAGCCAGTCGAACTGATGGTCACGGATGGTCCCGGTGGGGCTGCGCGGGATGGCCGTGTCGAGGAGGGCCACCGCGATCCCCGGCATCTCGATCCACTGGTCGCCGGCGTACTCGTCCTGGCCCCGGTACGCGTCGTGGTTGCCGCGCACCGTGAACAACCTGTCGCCGAACCTCCCGCGGTACATCTCGTCGAACGCGGCGAACTCCTCGGGTCGGCCGTCCTCGGTGAGGTCGCCCTTGACGATCACCGCGCGCGGGTCGATCGCCGCCATCTCGGTGACGGCGCCGGCGTTCATGGTGACGGGATAGGGATCCTCGCCCGGCATGGCCCGCATGATGGGGCCGTCGGTCAGGTCGTCGATGCGACCGCACTCGTGCTCGCCGAAGTGCACGTCGTTGACGGTGGCGAACACCGACAGCAGTCGTCCGTCGGGTCGGGGCAGGGTCTCGAACTCGATGCCGTGCTCGGTGTGGCGCGTGCCGGGCTCGAGGTTCGAGTGCCGGATGACCTCCTCGCCGCGGTGGAACACGGCGAGGTCGTCGGCGACCGTCGTCAGCTCGGTCGTCTCCGCCGCGGACATCAGCGCGCGGGCCGTCCCCGCCGGGACACCGGGTGCACCGACCACCATCGTCCGCTGAACCGCCACGCGTTCGCCGCCGAGGCGACGGCCGGCGACGGCGCCGTCGGGCGCGGCCAGGCCTCCGTGAGCGCGGCGACGATGGCGGCGGCCTCCTCGTCGGAGGGCGCGGGCGAGATTGAGGTGATGACGGGGGCCCCGCTCACAGCGGCATGTTCCCGTGCTTGCGGCGCGGCAACTCCTCGCGCTTGGTGCGCAGCATCCTCAGTCCGGCGGCCACCTTGCGGCGGGTGTCGGCCGGGTCGATGACGTCGTCCACGTAGCCGCGCTCGGCGGCGGCGTAGGGGTTGGCGTACTTCTCGGTGTACTCGGCCACCAGTTCGGCGCGTCGTGCCACGGGATCGGCGGCCTGCTGCAATTCGCGGCGGTACACGATCTCCACTGCGCCCTGGGGACCCATGACGGCGAGCTCGGCGGTGGGCCAGGCGTAGGCGAGGTCCGCGCCGATCGACTTCGAGTTCATCACCACGTACGCGCCGCCGTAGGCCTTGCGGGTGATGATCTGGATGCGCGGCACCGTCGCTTCGCAGAAGGCGTACAGCAGCTTGGCGCCATGACGGATGATGCCCTCGTGCTCCTGGTTGACGCCGGGGAGGAACCCGGGAACGTCGACGAAGGTGACGAGCGGGATGTTGAAGGCGTCGCAGGTGCGCACGAAGCGCGCGGCCTTCTCGCTGGATTCGATGTCGAGGACGCCCGCGAAGGCCATGGGCTGGTTGCCCACGACGCCCACCGTCATGCCGTCGATGCGCGAGAAGCCGCACACGATGCTCTTGGCCCAGTGCGGGAAGTACTCGAAGAATTCGCCGTCGTCCACGACCTCGCGGATGACCTTCTTCATGTCGTAGGGCTGGTTCGGCGACACCGGGAGGATGTCGCGCAGCGCAGGGCACTCGCGGTCAGGGTCGTCGCCCGACTCGGCGTGGGGCGGCTCCTCCATGTTGTTCTGGGGGAGGAACGAGAGCAGGAAGCGCACATCGTCGAGACAGGCCTTCTCGTCGGCCGAGACGAAGGTGGCGACACCGCTCTTCGAGGCGTGGCTCATGGCGCCACCCAACTCCTCGAGGGTCACTTCCTCGCCGGTCACCGTCTTCACGACGTCGGGCCCGGTGATGAACATGTGGCTCGACTCGCGCACCATGAAGATGAAGTCGGTCATCGCCGGGGAGTACACCGCGCCGCCCGCGCACGGCCCGAGGATGACCGAGATCTGCGGGATGACGCCGGAGGCCTGCACGTTGCGGTGGAAGATGCCGCCGTAGGAGGCGAGGGAGACCACGCCCTCCTGGATGCGCGCGCCGGCGCCGTCGTTGAGACCGATGACCGGTGCGCCGACCTTGGTGGCCATGTCCATGAGCTTGTGGATCTTCTCGGCGAACACCTCGCCGAGGGCACCGCCGAACACGGTGAAGTCCTGGCTGAAGAGAAAGACCTTGCGCCCCTCGACGGTGCCCCAGCCGGTGATGACACCGTCGGTGTAGGGGCGCTCCTCGAGGCCGGCGGCGTGCGCCCGGTGTCGGGCGAGCATGTCCAGTTCGTGGAAGGAGCCCGGGTCGCACAGGTACTCGATGCGCTCGCGGGCGAGCATCTTGCCCTTGCCCTTGTGGCGCTCGACGGAGCGGGAACTGCCCGCGTTGCGGGCCTCCTCCTGCCGGGCGCGGAGGTCGTCAATCTTGTCCTGCATGGAGGCTCCGCCGGTGTCCGTCACGTCGGGAACGCTAGTGGCGCGGGCGCGGAGCCGCCCATCCCGCGCCGGGGCGCGCGAGCGTTCAGCCGCCGGGGAGCGTCGTGGTCGCGCCGGGAAGGGTGGTGCCTGTCCCGGGGACGGTCGTCCCACCGGGCACCGTCGTCGTGGGGGGAACGGTCGTGCCCGAGGTCTGGCGGGGCAGCGTCGTCACGGTGGTGCCGTCGGCGATGATGAACGATCCCGTGAGAATCGGCAGTTCGCCGACCGTCGACATGCCCGTCACCTGGATCCTCCACTCGCCCGGGGCGCGCAACTGCATTCCGACGCCCTCGCCCACCCGGGCCGCTCCCGGCCTCTCGAGCGGGACGTAGATGGTGAAGCCGGAGTAGTTCGGGTTCACCGGGGTGAGCGTCACCGTGAGATTCTGCACGCGAGCCGGTCCGAAGAACTCGATGAGCACGGCGTTCACCCCCACGTTGCCGGGATTGACCGAGACCCGCACGCGGAAGTCGTCCTCGCCCTGCATGTCCTGCACGATGGCCCACTGGACTGCGGGGCCGCGTTCGACCGGGGCGATGTAGGGCGGACGCATCGAGAGCATCCACGAGGACAGCGCGACGACGAGGATGCTGAGCGACAGCTCGAGGCCCACCGGCCGCTTGAGCCTCCACACCATTC
>JAULXU010000138.1:0-5683 GCA_032118285.1 Ilumatobacteraceae bacterium | reverse complement strand
CAACTTCCCCGAGTTCACCGGACGCCTCTGCCCCGCACCGTGCGAGACGGCGTGCGTGCTCGGCATCAATCAGGATCCCGTCTCGATCAAGCAGGTCGAGGTGAACATCATCGACCGCGCCTGGGCCGAGGGATGGGTGGAGCCCCAGCCTCCGAGCATCCGCACCGGGCGCCGCGTGGCCGTCGTCGGGTCGGGGCCCGCCGGACTCGCCGTGGCTCAGCAGCTCACCCGGGCGGGCCACGAGGTGGTGGTGCTGGAGCGGGCCGACCGCATCGGCGGCCTGCTGCGCTACGGCATCCCCGAATTCAAGATGGAGAAGCGCCACCTCGACCGTCGCCTCGACCAGATGCGCGCCGAGGGCACGGAATTCCGCACGGGAGCCGACGTCGGGGGAGCGGTGGACATCGAGATCCTTCGCGCCTCGCACGACGCGGTGGTGCTGGCGTGCGGCGCGACCCTGAGACGCGACCTCGACGTGCCGGGCCGCGACCTGCGCGGCATCCATCAGGCGATGGAGTATCTGCCCGAGGCGAACCGCGTGCAGGAGGGCGACCTGCCCGAGCCGTCCGTCTCGGCGGCCGGCAAGCACGTGGTGGTGATCGGCGGCGGTGACACCGGCGCCGACTGCCTCGGCACGGCGCTGCGCCAGGGCGCCCGCCAGGTGGTGCAACTCGAGATCATGCCGCGACCGCCGGAGGAACGCGGCGACGCGAACCCGTGGCCGCAGTGGAGTCTCGTGTACCGCACCTCGTCGGCGCACGAGGAGGGGGGCGAGCGGATGTTCTCGGTGAACACCGAGCGATTCGTCGACGACGGCACCGGTGCGGTGCGGGCACTCCTCGTGCACGAGGTGACCATGCGCGACGGCCGCCTCGAGAAGGTGGAGGGCACCGAGCAGGAGATTCCGGCCGACCTCGTGCTGCTCGCGATGGGATTCCTCGGGCCGGAGAAGGGTTCGTGGCTCGAATCGCTCGGCGTGGCCTTCGACGACCGCGGCAACGTGGTGCGCGACGCCGACTACGAGACGAGCATCCCGGGCGTGTACGCGGCCGGCGACATGGGTCGCGGACAGAGTCTCATCGTGTGGGCGATCGCCGAGGGTCGCGCCTGTGCGGCCGCGGTGGACGCCCGATTGATGGGTGAGTCGAGCCTGCCCCGTCCCGTCGACCCGACATCCAGACCGTTGGTGTGACCCGGCGCGAGACCCACCGTCGCCGTTGCGCCGGCCCGGTGACCCCGGAGTCGGGGCCGATGCGCCACCATCGGCGCGGCGATGCCCCCTACTGTGGGTGCCAGTGAGGAACACCACCCCCCGTCCCGCACGACTCGCCGGTCGCGCCCTCGGCACCGCCATTGTGTGTCTCGTGCCGCTCGCCGTGTCGGCCTGTGGCGGTGACGCGCTCGGGGTGGCGACGACGGTGGTCGAGGTGACTCCGACGAACTTCGCCACCATTCCCCCCGTGTCGAGCACCCTGCCGGGCGTGACGACACTTCCGATCGGAGCCATCGGTCAGGAGACGCTCTACACCGTGAAGGCGGGCGACACCCCGATCGGCGTGGCCAGCCTGTACGGAATCTCGCTCACCACGCTGCTGGCCTACAACGGGTGGGTGGTGTCGAGCCAGTTCCCCTTCCCCGGTCAGACCCTGCGCATCCCGGCCGAGGCCGTGCTCAACGGTGCGGGCGGCTCGGGTGGCACCGGCACGACCACACCGTCGGGCACGGCCAAGCCGACGAAGTGCGGCACCCGCCCCGCAGGCACGTACACGATCAAATCCGGGGACTACGTGAATTCGATCCTGTCCAAATTCTGCGTCTCTTGGGAGGCGACCCGGGCGATGAACGGGTGGCCTCCGATGAAGGGCGACGTGCTGTTGCTGCCCGGCAAGGTCATCAACATCCCCGCCTCCGGCAACTGAGCCCCGCCCGGGCGTCGACATCGTCGCGCGTATCCGCGCACAGGCGTCGCTATCGCGGTGCGAATCGGGCGCGGCGGGCATGGCGCTCGAGAGCGTGGTCGACGAGCGACGAGATGAGGTCGCGGTACGACAGGCCGGAGGCCTCCCACATCTTCGGGTACATCGAGATCGGCGTGAAGCCGGGAATCGTGTTCACCTCGTTGAGGAGGAATCCGCGACCACCCTCCTCGAGGAAGAAGTCGACGCGCGCCATGCCCTCGCAGCGAAGAGCCTCGTAGGCGCGCACCGCGAGACCGCGCACCTCCTCCATGAGGTCGTCCGGCAGCGGGGCCGGCACGAGGATCTCGGCGGCGCCGGAGACGTACTTGTCCGCGTAGTCGTAGAACTCCGCGGCGGGGCGCACCTCGCCGGCGAGCGAGGCGACGGGGTGCAGGTTGCCGAGCACGGCCACCTCAATCTCGCGGGCCGTCACGGCCTCCTCGACGATGATCCACTCGTCGTGACGGGACGCGAGGGCCACGGAACGGACGAGGTCCTCGGGGCCCGAGGCCCGCGACACGCCGACGGAACTGCCCATGTTGGCGGGCTTGACGAAGACCGGGAAGCCGAGGCGCGCCGCGATGGCGGCGAGCTCGGCGTCGTCGAGACGGTCGACGCGGTGCGCCTCGTGGCGCGCCTGGGGCAGACCCGCGGCCGCGCACAGGGCCTTGGCTGTTCCCTTGTCCATGGCGCTGGCACTGGCGAGAACCCCCGAGCCCGTGTAGGGGAGGCCGAGAATCTCGAGGAGTCCCTGCAGCGTTCCGTCCTCGCCGTTGGGGCCGTGGATGAGGGGCACCACCACCGTGTCGCGGGTGTGCGAGAGATCGACGAGTGCCGACGGACCCCAGGGCTCACCGGTGGCGACGAGGGCCCCGGCATCACCGTGGGGCGAGTGGAGGTGCCACGCGCCGGCACGGTCGATGCCGACGGCGACGACGTCGAAGCGCTCACGATCGACGGCGCGCAACACGTGGGCGGCGGTGACGCAACTGACATCGTGCTCGGCGGAACGTCCGCCGAAGAGGATGGCGAGGAGCGTGCGTCCGTCGTGGGCGGTCATCGCGACGACGGTACTCCCCACTAGGGTCGACCCATGCGCATCACCGCGTCGGACGTCGCGCGCTGGTCCGGAGGGCGCCTGTGCGGCCCCGATGTCGAAGCAGACGGTGCGTCATTCGATTCGCGCACGATCGCGCCGGGGCAGTTCTTCGTCGCGGTGCGCGGGCAACGCGACGGACACGATCACGTCGCCGACGCCGTCGCGGCCGGTGCTCCCTTCGCGCTGGTGGAATCGGGGCACGGGGAACAGGCCCCCACCCGGGTGGAGGTGGACGACACGACGGCCGCCCTCGGCGCCGTCGCGGCGGCCGTGCGCGCGACGCTGTCGGCCCGGGTGGTGGGGATCACCGGATCGGTGGGCAAGACGAGCACCAAGAACATGGTCGCCGCCATCCTCGGGGCGGCGATGGCGCGGGTGCACCGTGCCGTCGGAAGCTTCAACAACGACCTCGGAGTTCCCGTGACGATCCTCGGTGCGCCCGCGGACTGCGGAACACTCGTGCTGGAGATGGGCATGCGGGGCCACGGCGAGATCGCCCGCCTGTGCCGGATCGCACGGCCGGACGTGGGAGTCGTGACCGTCATCGGGGACGCCCATTCCGAACGCGTGGGTGGCATCGAGGGCGTCGTGAGGGCCAAGGGCGAGATCCTCGAGGGCATCGCACCGGGGGGAACGGCGGTTCTCAACGCCGACGACCCGTACGAGCCCGTTCTGCGTCGACGCGTGCCCGAGAACGTCGGCGTGATCACCTTCGGCACGACGATGGGGGCCGACCTGCGATGGCAGGTGACCGGGCGCCTCGACGACGGTCGCACCCGGGTGCGTTTCGAGCGGGGCGATGAGACCGCGGAGTGCGTCGTGCCGTTCCCCGGAGACCACATGGCCACGAACGCCGCCGCCGCCGTCGCGGTCGGACTGGCGCTCGGGGTGGCACTCGACGAGTGCGCCCGCGGACTCGGTGCCGCCGCGGCCGAACCGGGCCGCATGCGCTGGACGACGACGACCACGGGCGTGCGTCTGCTCGACGACTCCTACAACGCCAACGTCCAGTCGATGACGGCCGCCCTCGATACTCTCGCGCGCACCGATGCCGAGCGGCGCGTCGCGGTGCTCGGCGCGATGGCCGAGGTCGCCGATTCCGCACAGGCCCATGTGACGGTCGCCGCGCAGGCCGCCGGCCTCGGCATCGAGATCATCGCCCTCGAGACCGATCTCTACGGGACGTCCGGCCGCAGTCTCGACGAGGTCATCGCCGAACTGTCACAGATGCTCGGTGAGCCGCAGAGGGACACGCCGGCTGGTCCCGGTGCGGGCCCGGTGGTGCTCGTCAAGGGGTCGAGGGCATCGGCGACCGAGCGCGTCGTGCGGGCCCTCACCGACCGCTCCTGAACCGGACCGGCGCCGGCCCGGAGAGACGGATCAGGGAAGCGGGACGGTACCGGCCGTGCGGGTGTCGATGCGCACGATGTCGCACCACCACGCGAGCACGAGAGCCCATGCCGCGCCGAGCAGCAGCACGGGTCGTGCCCCGACGGCGTCCATGACCGGGCCGAAGACGAGGTTGCCGAGCGGCACGGTGCCCCCGAAGGCCATGAACCACAGGGCGAGCACCCGGGCCCGGATCTCCAGTTCGAGGCGCCCCTGCAGGACCGTGAGGAGCGACGTCGTCGTGGCGAAGTAGCTCGCCCCCAGGAAGAAACCCGTGACGAATGCCGGCACCGCCGACGACGCGAACGCGAACAGCGTCATCGTCGCGGCGAAGGCGACGAACCCCCACTGCGCGGTGCGGCGCTTGTCCATCGATGCGAGCACGGTGCCCACCGACAGTGCGCCGAACATCGCGCCGAGTCCCCACGTGGCGTACAGCCACTTGTAGGTGGAGGTGCTCGGCTGGATGTCGAAGTTCTTGGCTGCCACGGCGGCGAACAGGCCGACGAAGGGGAGAGAGACCAGCGAGAACGTGGTCATGGACAGCAGGATCCTGCCGATGACCGGCCTCTCCTTGGCGGTTCGGAAGCCGAGACTGAAGGAGCGCCATCCGGATTCCTTGCGCTCCGAATTCGGGGGGAGGGGCACCCGGGCGATGGTGCGCACGACGATGAGATACGTGGCGGCGTTGAGGAAGAAGACCTGGGCCGGCGTCACGCCCCAGGACATGATGACGGCGACGATGACCGGCCCGACCACCCGCGAGCCGTTCACCGACACCGACGACAGGCTGATGGATCCGCCGAGGTCCGCGGGCGGAACGAGGCTCGGCATGACGGCGGAGAAAGCCGGGGCGTTGAGGGCGTTGCCGACACCGACGCCGAGCTGGGCGAGGAACAGGAACAGCAGCGCCGAGTCGAGTGCGGTGAACACGCCGAGGAGCACCGAACACGAGAGCTGCACGACCTGGGCCGAGAGGAGCCAGGTGCGCCGGTCAACGCGATCGGCCATGACCCCGGCGGGAACGGAGAGCAGGAGGAGCGGGCCGAGTTGGGCGAAGACGAAGGCGGCGAGGATGGAGGCGCTGTCGGTGCGGGCATAGACATAGGCGGGCAGCACGACGTTCTGCATCCAGCCGCCCACGCTCGAGAGGAAGTTGGCTGTCCAGACGGCCCGGAAACTCCGGTGGGAGAAAGCGGACCGCGCCGTGCCGGGTCGCGCCGGGCCGGGTCGGAAA
>JAULXU010000137.1:0-6247 GCA_032118285.1 Ilumatobacteraceae bacterium | reverse complement strand
GGAGGCGGCCGTCGGAGGCAGGTGGCGCTCACCCATGGCCGTGGCCGCGCTCCTCAGCACGGCGTCCACGGTGCTGCTGCTGCTGGCCGCGTCGGCGCGCATGGTGTACGGCATGGCCTCCACCGGGGCCCTCCCGCGCTCCCTGGCCCGGGTGGAGGGTCGGCGCGTGCCCGGCCCGGCCCTCGTCCTCGTGACGGTGTCGGCCTCGCTGCTCGTGCTGCTGGAGGACTTCTCCCTGCTGGCCGCCGCCACCGACGCCCTCATCTATTTCATCTTCGTGCTCGTCAACCTCACCGTGATCGTGCTGAGATTCCGTCTTCCCGGGCATCCCCGCCCCTACCGCGTGCGCGGCAGCGTGCGCGGCGTGGCCGTCGTGCCGGTGCTCGGCATCATCGTGACCCTCCTCGTCGCCCTGCGCCTCGACGCCGACGCCGGTGCGCTGTCACTCGGAATCCTCGGAGCGGGAATCGTGGTGTGGCTCCTGCTCGACCGCGCCCGCCGCCGGGTTCCGGCATGAGCGGGGGCGAACGTCCGCTCGAGGGTGTCGTCGTCCTCGACTTCACCCGCGTGCTGTCGGGACCCCACTGCACGCGCATGCTGTGCGACCTGGGTGCGACGGTGATGAAGGTCGAACCGCCCGAGGGCGACCTCACCCGGTTCGCCTTCCCGCGTGTCGAGTCGATGTCCACCTATTTCGCCCAGCAGAACACCGGGAAGCTGAACCTGTCCCTCGACCTCAAGCGGCCCGAGGCCGTGGACATCGTGCGCGGCCTGGCCGCGCGCTGCGACGTCGTGGTGGAGAACTACCGCGGCGGTGTGATGGACCGCCTCGGCATCGGTCCCGCCGACCTCATGGCGATCAACCCGGCCCTCATCGTCGCATCCATCACGGGCTACGGCACGACAGGCCCCTGGCGTCATCGTCGCGCCTACGCCTCGGTGGTGAACGCCGAGACCGGTCTCACCGGCCTGCAGGCCGCGGCCCACGATCGACCGCCCGACAACGATCCCCACAGCCACGCCGACGTCTACACCGGCATGGAGACCGCGGCCGCGATTCTCGCCGCCCTCTTCCAGCGCGAGCGCACCGGCCGTGGTCAGCACATCGACGTCTCGATGGCCCAGACCATGCTCTATGTCAACGAACACGTGCAGAACGAACTCTTCGACCGGCCCGTGCCGGAGGGACAGATCCGTTCGTTCCGGCCCGGTGACTACCCGGTGCTGCGCAGCCGCGACGGTCGCGACGTCATCGTGAGCGGACATCCGGCCGAGAGGGGAACCTTCGACCTCTTCGCGGCGGCCATGGGTCGGCCCGAAATGCTCGACGATCCCCGCTTCTCGGACCCTGCGGTGCGTCTCGCGCACCTCCCCGACATCCTCGCTGTGCTGCGGGAGTGGGCGGCGGGCCTCGACTCCGACGACCTCGAGCGCACCCTGTCAGACAGCGGGCTGGCGATGGGAGTCCTGCGCACGATCCCCGAGATGGCCGGCACGGACTGGGCCGCGGAGCGCGGGGTGATCGCGGAGGTGGACGACCGCTCGGGCGGACGCATCCGCATCCCCGATTCACCCTGGCGGTTCTCGGGCTCGGACACGTCGCTGCGCGGGGTGCCGAAGTTCCGCGGCGAGGACAACACCACCGTCCTGCGCGACATGCTCGGCATGGACGACGACGAGATCGCGGCCCTGCACGCGAGCGGAGTGCTCTCCGCCCGACCACCGCGGAAGTGACGCACGGCCCGGCGCCTCAGCGACCGGAGTGACCGAATCCGCCGCCGCGGTCGTCGTCATCGAGCCGGTCCACCTGCACCCACTCGGTGTCCTCGACGCGCTGCACCACCAGCTGGGCGATGCGGTCGCCACGATGCACCCGGTAGGGACGCGTCGGATCGGTGTTGACGAGCACCACCTTCAGTTCGCCCCGGTAGCGCGAGTCGATGAGACCCGGGGCGTTGGCCACCGTCACCCCGTGGTGCAGGGCAAGGCCGCTGCGCGGAAGCACGAAGCCGGCGAATCCGCGCGGGATGGCCACCGCGATGCCCGTCGCCACGAGCGCCCGACCACCGCCGGGGGGGAGAAGCACACCGCCGCGGGCCCGCAGGTCCACCCCGGCGTCGCCGTCGTGCGCCCGCACGGGGAGGTCCATGCCGGGGTCGAGTCGCACCACCTGCACGTCCACCGCGTCAACCTACCCCCGGGGTCCCGCGCGACCGCCGAACTAGATTGACCGGGTGCTGTTCTGGATGGACCTCGAGATGACGGGTCTCGATCCCGAGAAGCACGTCATCGTCGAGATCGCAACCCTCGTCACCGACGACGACCTCAACATCGTCGCCGAGGGTCCCGACCTCGTCATCCACCAGCCGCCGGAGCGACTCGCGACCATGGACGACTTCGTCACGAACATGCACACGGAGTCGGGGCTCCTCCCGCTCATCGCGGCCTCCACCGTCACCGAGGCGGAGGCCTGCGCCCGCACGCTCGAGTTCATCCGCGAGCACAGCCCCGAACCGGGCAAGGTGCCCCTCGCCGGCAACTCCATCCGAACGGACCGCAGTTTCCTCGCCCGTCACATGCCCGACATCGAGAACTGGCTGCACTATCGCTGCGTCGACGTCTCGACCGTCAAAGAACTGGTGAAGCGCTGGTATCCGGGCCTCGAACACGCCCGGCCCACGAACGGTGTCCTCCACCGGGCCATGGACGACGTGCGCGACAGTGTCGCCGAGATGCGTCACTACCGCGACAAGGCCTTCCGCACCCGGTGATCACCCGGGAAGCGGACCGGCCCAGGCCTCGGCCCGCACCTCGTCGCCCTCGGCGAGGGTGAGACGACGGGTGGTCGAGTCACCGTGCCATGCGACCGCGAGACGGCCACCGGGTTCGACCTGGGTGACGTGCTCCATCACCGCGCGCATCGGGGCCCGCAACGAACGCGCGCCGGCGAGGACCTCTTCGAGCGCCTCCCAGTAGGCAGCGTTGTTGAGGTGCCCCACGACGTCGAAGTCGGAGAATCGAAGGCTCCACTCGAACGTGCCCGTATCGCTCTGCGATCCGCTCGGCGGCGAGTCGCCGCCACCCAGCAGGAGCCGGGCGTTCACCCTCCGGCCCCCGCTCGATTCGACGAGCACCCGGGCCACGTCGTCGGGGATCCGCGAGGGTGCCAGGGTGGTGGAATCCACGTGCACCCACAGCGATGCCGCGTCGGCGAGCACCGCACCGTCGAGGGACTCGATGCGGGTGCGGCGTTCGGCCCAATGCGACCCCGTTCCCCCGCACCACGTGGTCAGGGCGACCTCCTGCAGATAGACGGGGAAATCACGCACGTCCACCACGGTGCGACGCACCACCCACCAGTGGGGATCGCTCCAGGCCGCGTCGCGGGAGTCGTCGTTGGCCACGTCGTGGAGGTAGCGGGCCAGGGCATCGAGACGCAGACGCCCGTGGGGCGAGGCGTCACCGAGGCGCACCCTGCGCACCGTCCGGAACGAGCGGCCCCTGCCCGTGGGCGGCACCATGTCGAAACTGGCCGCGCGGGCGGGGGTGGTCACCGACCCAAATTAGCCCTGGACGGGTGATTCCCGCCCTGACGGGAGCCTCGGAACAATTCCCCTTGACCCGGGAACCGCCCGGGTGCTTGTATCAGTGACCCATGCGCACGACCCCGACGACCGCGACGACGACCACCACGGTAACCACCGTGGCTTTCGTCGATGCCGCCGTCACCTTTGCGTATTCCTTCGCGATGGAGATGTCGCCCATGACGTTCCATGCGAACAAGCGCAACACCCGGCGATTCGGAGGGGTCCTGATCTGACGAGATCACGACAACAGTCACCGAAGCCGCCGGGTCCCACCCGGCGGCTTTTTTGTTGTCTCCGCGCGACCACACAGGAAAGGAAACACACCATGGAAACACTGGACACTCTCGACACGGGCATCTCCCCCCGGCGATGCGCCGACGGAAACGGAACCCTCACTTATCTCTTCTTCTCGGACGAGTTCGTCGACGTGCAGCGGGCCAAGGCGATCTGTGCCAAGTGCACCGACCGTCCCGCGTGCCTCGCCGATGCGCTGGAACGCGAGGAAATCTGGGGGGTCTGGGGAGGCGAACAGCTCGAGGCGGGACGCATCGTCGCGGTGCGTCGACCCCGCGGGCGTCCGCCGGCCCGTCCCGTTCCCGCCGTCGCCGTGGTGGAGGTGCCGATTCCGGCCCATCTCGTAGCCTGAGATCATGACTCCGTCGCGCCGCAACCGCGCCACGATCCGCGTCGCGGCCGTGGTGCTGATCGGCACCGGCGGCATCGCCATGACCCGGTTGTCGACGGACGGGGGGTCGTCCGACGGCACACCCACCTCGGCGCCGGGGATTCCGGTGGCCTCCGAACCGGACGGCAGGCCGTTCGAGTTCGTGCCGATGGAATCGATGGACGGCTCCGGCGAGGTGGTCGTCAACCCCGGCGAGTTCGCGGTGGTCAATTTCTGGTTCTCCACATGTCCTCCGTGCGCGCGAGAGATGCCCGCCCTCGCCGAGGTGGCGCGACTCTTCGAGGGTCGTGTGAACTTCATCGGGATCAACCCCCTCGACGACGTCGGCCCGGCGGCCGCCTTCCTCGAGCGCTACGGGGTCGGCTTCCCCTCGTACCTCGACGACGGCGACCAGGCCGCCGCGTCGGGAATCGTGTCCTTCCCCTTCACCTACTTCCTGCGCGACGGTCGCATCGTCGACGAGCACGCCGGCGAGATCACGCGCGAGGAACTGATCGTCACCATCTCCGAGAGGTTCGGCCTGTCGGCCTGACCGCGATGGAGGGCAACTTCGCCTACAGCTTCCTGCTGGGCGTGCTGGCCGCGGTGAACCCCTGCGGCTTCGTGCTGCTCCCCACCTATCTGCTGTGGTATCTCGGTGCCGAACTGGGTGCCGAGCGCACGGGAACCGCGGACTCCCTGCGCCGCGGACTCTCGGTGGGAACGGCCGTCTCGTCGGGATTGGTGCTGCTCTTCATCGTGGTGGGCATCGTGTCGCGGGCGTTCACCACCGTCATCCAGGACAACGCCAAGTACGCCGCGCTCGTGGTGGGCGTGGCCCTCGTTGCGGCCGGCATCGCCATGCTCGGCGGCTGGAAGCCTCCCATGCTGCAACCGAACGTCTCGCTGCGCCGCGAGCACACCTTCCGCAACATGTTCCTCTTCGGCCTCGTCTACGCCGTGGCCTCCATCGGTTGCACCATCGGACTGCTGACGTCCGTCATCATGGGATCGGTCGGACGCCATGGTTACGCGTCGGGGGTGTTGAGCATCGCCCTCTACGGCGGCGGGATGGCGGCGCTCGTCACCTCACTCACGGTCGGACTCGCCTTCGCCCGGGTCGGGTTCCTCTCCACGTTGCGCAGGGGACTGCCCTGGTTCGACCGGGTCTCGGCCGTCGCCGTGCTGCTCACCGGGATCTACCTCGCCTGGTACTGGTGGGGTGCCATCACGGAACGGGGTTCGGACGCCGTCACCGGGCGGGTGGACGACTGGCAGACGCGCATCGTCGAGGTGCTCGAAGGTATCGGGGCCTGGCGCCTGGCCGCGGTGTTTCTCCTCGTCATCGGTTCGGCGGCCGCCGGCGTGTGGGTGCGCGGATCGCGCCGACCGGCCCGCTGAATCAGGGAGCGAGACGCTCGACCACCCATGCGCCACCGGTGCGGCGGTAGCGGAAGCGGTCGTGGAGCCGGTTGGGGCGCCCCTGCCAGAACTCGCACGCGTCCACCGACAGCACGTAACCACCCCAGTTCGGGGGTCGGGGCACCTCGCCGTCCGCGAACCGCTCCGTTGCCGCCGTCACCGCCCGGTCGAGGTCACCGCGGTCGGCGAGAGGTTCGGACTGCGGCGACGCCCACGCGCCTATTCGCGAATTCCGGGGTCGGGACGCGAAGTACGCATCGCTCTCGTCGTCGGGCACCCGGGTCAGCGACCCGCGCACCCGCACCTGACGGTGCAGATCGAGCCATCCGAACACGGCCGCGGCCGCGGAGCAGGCCTCGATCTGGCGGCCCTTGGTGCTGTCGTGGTTCGTGTAGAAGACGATGCCCCGCTCGTCGATGGACCGGGCCAGGACGTAACGGGAGTCGGGTGCCCCGTCGGTGTCGACGGTGGAGATGACCACGGCGTTCGGTTCGCGGATGCCCGCTTCCTCGGCCTGGGCGTACCACTTCAGCAACTGCGTCACCGGATCGTCGGCCAGGTCGGCACGATCGAG
>JAULXU010000136.1:0-2107 GCA_032118285.1 Ilumatobacteraceae bacterium | reverse complement strand
CGTGACCTCCCCGCCCTACGACGTCTTCGATGCCGAAGAGAGATCCGCATATGCGGGTGAATCCCGCAGCATCGTGCACATTGATTACCCGGTGGAGACGGACGGCCCGGAGCGCTATGAGCGGGCCGGCGCGATCCTGCGGCAGTGGCTTGCCGAGGGTGTGCTCGTCGAGGACGAGAGTCCGACTCTGTCCGTGTACCGAATGAATTTCACGGACTACTCAGGCCGCGAACGCTCCACCGCCGGCGTGGTGGGAGCCCTGGAGGTGGTGGACGAGGGAGCGCCTGGTGTCCTCCCGCACGAGCAGACCACACCGAAGGCAAAGACCGACCGCCTCGATCTGACGCGAGCGACGCGTGCAAATCTCAGTCCGGTGTGGGGTCTCTCCCTCTCGCGGGGCCTCTCGTCGCTCCTTGCGGAGCCAGGCGTCGAGGCGGGACGCGTTGTCGACCGGGAGGGCGTGATTCACGTGGTCGAGATCATCGAGGATCCACGGCGTATCGCAGCCATCACCGCCCTCGTGTCCTCGGCTCCGGTCCTCATCGCCGACGGACACCATCGATACGCCGTCGGACGCGCCTACCGGGACGAGTCGCGCGCCTCCGGTGGACCCGCAGGTGCGGAGACGACGATGGCGTTCGTGCAGGAGCTGGAGGAAGAGCAGCTGGCCATTTCGGCGATTCATCGAATGTACGACCGCCCCGCGAATCACCTGCTGCCGATGCTCTCCCGTTTCTACGAGACTCTTCCAGGCCTGTCCGTCCCGCCCGACGTGGTGACCGAGATGGAGCGGAGAGGCGCACTCGCACTCATCGACAGCGAGCTGCGTATCACGTGGCTGCTTCCCCGAGAACAAGCCTTGGGTGCGGTGCGAGAGATTGACAGCCTGAGATTGGAGACTGCCCTCGCACCCGACGTCGCCCCTGTCCGATACCAGCACGGTGTCGAACACGTCCTTGCGGCACTCGAGCGGGGCGAGGCAGAGTCGGCCATTCTCATCAGACCGGTCTCCCTGGTCGAGATCGACGTCACGGCGAGGACCGGTGCCCTCATGCCCCCGAAAAGCACGTTCTTCACCCCGAAGCCGAGAACCGGGATGGTGCTGCGGCGACTCGACTCCTGAGGATGCGTCAGGTCGCCGAGGCGGAGCAAATCGAGGCGATCGTCGCGTCGAGTACCCGGGTGAATTCCTCGTCGGTCTGTGCGTCGGACAGGCCCTCGGTCAGAGCGCGGGAAAAACTGGCGATGACGCCGGGATTTCTCGACAGCCGGCCATTCGATTCCTCGCGGCTGTAGCCGCCGGACAGTGCCACCACCCGGACAACAGCCGGATGTTCGACGAGAAGCGAGTAGAAGCCGTCCGACTCCGGCAGGGTCAACTTGAGCATGACGGGCGAATCCGGTGAGTGCCTGGACAGTTCCGCGACGAGTTCGGCGAGCAGCATTTCCTCGGCAAGTCCCTTCCTAGGACAATGAATGTCCACCTCGGTTTCGATGATGGGAATCAAGCCGGATTGGAGTATGCGACGCCCGAAATCGAACTGTTGAGCGACCACGGATCGGATGCCATCGGCATTGGCATCCTTGATGACCGAACGCATCTTGGTTCCGAAGATCCCCTTCTCGACGGCCCTGGACAACAGTGAATCCAGATCAGGCATCGGCTTCATGACCTGAACTCCGCTGGCCTCCTCGTCGAGCCCTTTGTCGACCTTGAGAAACGGAACGATTCCCTTCCGATTCCACAGATACTCGGCGGAACCCATGCCCTCCACCTCGCGGTCCATTGTCCCCTCGAAGAGAATCGCCCCGAGGATCCTGTCGCCACCGAAAGCCGAATTGGTCATCATCCTTGTCCTCATCGCGTGGATGAGGTCGAACATCTCCGTCTCGTCGGAGTAGCGGTCCTGCTCGATCCCGTAGAGGGAGAGAGCCTTCGGCGTGCTGCCACCGCTTTGGTCGAGGGCGGCAATGAAACCCTTTCCCGTGCGCAACTTCGTGAGCTGTTCGTTGTTCATCATCGCCTCTCGTCGAACGGACCCACCAACCCTAGTTCCGACCTGTGCGCCGTGGAGGAAATCAAGCACCCAGAGTGGCGAGGCGCTCG
>JAULXU010000135.1:0-3747 GCA_032118285.1 Ilumatobacteraceae bacterium | reverse complement strand
TTGCCCCGAAAGAAGGCGAACGGACGCCGGAGCTCATGCGCGCCCTGACCTACACCAATCCCCCGGGTTTCTCCGGAGTGGGTCTCGTCAACACGGCGCGGTGGCGATCGCTGGTCCATCCATCCACGGCTCTGCACGCCGATGCAGCCGGCATCGCCGGGGCATATGCGCTCCTCCTCGGTCGCCGAGCACTGTTGGCACGCGAGATACGGGAGCGGGCCACGGAGGAGTGCGCGAACGGCGACGATCTGGTCCTCGGCTCCCCGGTTCGGTTCGGTCGGGGTTTCCAGCTGCCCACCGACACGCGCCGTTTCGGCCCCCATGACGCGGCCTTCGGGCACTGGGGTGCCGGAGGGTCGCTCGGATTCTGCGACCCGGAGGCCGGCCTGGCCTTCGGCTACGCGATGAACAGGATGGGGAGCGGCTGGCAGAACGAGCGCAATCGGGCGCTCGTCGACGCCCTCTACGGATGCCTGTGACCGCCGCTCGAATGGCCGTCTCCCGTCCGTTGGGTGATGGGAGACTTGCCCCGTGACACCGCCCGCCGAGCATTCCACCGGGCTCGCCGGGGTCCTCGGCGGCGGCGGCCTCTTCGGCATCGGGTACGCACTCGGAGTCATCGATGGACTGAGACATCGCGGGGTCGATCTGTCCGGCCGACCGTTGCTCGGCACCTCTGCGGGCTCGTGGGCCGCCGCGGGCACCGCCCTGGGGACGACCCTGGAGGAGTTCTTGGCCATTGACGTTCCCCGCTTCCCCAACCCCCGCAGGGGTGTCCTGGCCGATGCGGCCCGCACCGTCTTCGGGGAACGCACGAGTCCGCTCGTGAGCGTCGTCGTGTCGGCCCTGCCCCGCCTGCGCCGCACGGTGCTCCACGGGACGCACACTCCGCTCGCCGACCTGGTCGCGGCCTCTTCCGCGGTTCCCGGTCTTCTTGCCCCCCACAGAATCGACGGGGTCTCGTACGTGGACGGCGGCGTGCGATCGGTGGTCAGTGCCGACCTCGCCTCCCCGGCCGCCACGCTCGTGGTCGTGGCCCCTCTCGCGGGGGCAATGTTCGGACCGTTCGGCTCCGTGGCCACACGGAGGATGATGCGCGAGGTTCGTCTGTGGCGGGACGCCCACGGGGGACGCACCCTGATCTTCAGCCCCCGGGAGGCCGGTGCGGCTCTCGCCCGCAGACCGGACCAGTTGTTCCGCCGCGACGTGGCACTGCGCGCCTACGACGCCGCCATCGCCCAGGTCGCCTCTTCGGAACTCTCCGGAGTGGATGTCCCGGAGTGATGATGTCGTCCCGTTGCTACCGGAGGTCTCATACCCGGCAGGGTATGCTTTCATCACTCCCGACAGAAAGTGACGGTTCATGACCATCGACCTCGGAATCCCGGAAGGCGACCGCGTCTCCATCGCCGACGGTTTGTCGCGGCTGCTCGCATGACGAGGAACCCCGCATGACACGCATCCGCATCCTTCTCGCAGGCGGACTCACGGCCGCATTGCTCGTCGTTGGTGGACCCTGGGTGTACATCAATCTCGTGCGCGACGACGCGCCGGATCGCCTCAGTCTCTCCTCCACCACGGTCGATACCGGCTCGGTAGGCGACACCACCGTCGTGCCCGGCGAGTGGGTCACGACGACGGATTCGGTCGTGGGATACCGGGTGGCCGAGATCCTCTTCGGCCAGAGCACCGAGGGCGTGGGGCGCACCAGCAAGGTGGAGGGTCTGTTGACCGTCTCCGCCGCCGGACTTGACTCGGCCGAGTTCGTCGTGGACATGGCAACCGTCGTCAGCGACGACGAGCGCCGAGATCGGCAGTTCCGCTCCGCCATCATGGACACCGACAGCCACCCCCAGGCCACCTTCGTCCTGACCTCCTCCGTTCCCCTCACCGAGGCGGCGCTCGCCGGCGGCATGCTCGATACCGTCGCCACCGGGGACCTCACGCTGCGAGGCACGACGAGGACCGTCCAGGTGGCTCTCCAGGCGCGCCTCAACGGGGATCTCATCGAAGTGGTGGGATCCATCACCGTCGTGTTCGACGAGTGGGGAATTCCCAGTCCCTCGCGCCCGGGAATCAGTGTCGAGGATCGCGGCGAGCTCGAATTCCGGCTCGTGTTCAGCCGCAAGGGCTGATTCACGTCAACCGCGCCCGGGCAATCACGAGAACGAGTCCGCGACATTCGACGTCCCACGCCCGGTGCGGCTGGCCGGGCTGACGAGCCGACCGTTCGCCCGGCGAACGATGACATTGGTGTCGAAGGGGGGACTTGAACCCCCACGCCCTAACGGGCGCCAGCCCCTCAAGCTGGTGCGTCTGCCTATTCCGCCACTTCGACGAGGGTTGCCAAGGCTAGCGAGCCACCCGGCTCTTGCCACGCCCGGGCCGGGTCAACGGACGAGGAGGAAGCCGAGTGCCACCACGGTGAAGATCCACACGGTGGCGAGCACGGTCGTCATGCGATTCAGGTTCCGCTCGGCCGCGGCGGACCCGAGCGCGGCGCCGCTGGCACCACCGAACATGTCGGACAATCCGCCACCCTGACCACTGTGCAGGAGCACGCCCACGATCATGGCGAACATGGACAGGACGTTGATCCCGATGGTGATGTACATGACCAGGTCTCTCACGGCGTCACACCCTATCTGTCAACGAGCCGAGGTCGGCGGGGCGACCGCGACGTCGTTCGGGAAATGGCAGGCCACCCTGTGGCCGGGCGCAACCTCGGTGAGGATGGGCTCCTGCTCGGCGCAGACCGCCTCGGCCCGCGGACAACGGGTGCGGAAACGGCAGCCTGAGGGCGGATTGATGGGGCTCGGCACGTCACCCTCGAGCACGATTCGTTTGCGGGTGCGCTCGATCCTGGGGTCGGGTTCCGGCACGGCCGACAACAGGGCCTCTGAATAGGGATGTGCCGGTGTGAGGTAAAGACGCTCCGCCGGGGCGATTTCCATGAGCTTGCCGAGGTACATCACCGCGATGACGTCCGAGATGTGGCGCACGACCGAGAGGTCGTGGGCGATGAACAGGTACGACAGTCCCATGTCCTCCTGCAGATCCTGCAGCAGGTTCACCACTCCGGCCTGGATGCTCACGTCGAGCGCGGACACCGGCTCATCCAGCACGAGGAAGGACGGTCGCAGGGCAAGGGCCCGGGCGATGCCGATGCGCTGGCGTTGTCCACCGGAGAACTCGTGGGGGAAACGCCGGGCATGATCGGGCGACAGACCGACCATGGTCAGAAGTTCCGCCACTCGCTCGTCGCGTCCGGTCTTCATCTTGTGGATCTCAAGGGGCTCGGCGATGGCCGATCCGATGGTGAGTCGCGGGTCCAGCGATGCGAAGGGGTCCTGGAACACGATCTGCATCTCGTGGCGCAGTTCCCGCAGGCGGTCGCGATCGATGCCGACGAGCTCCTCACCCTTGAAGAGCACCGACCCGGCGGTGGGTTCGATGAGCTGCAGCACGCAGCGTCCGACGGTCGTCTTGCCCGATCCCGACTCCCCCACGAGCCCGACGGTCTGGCCCGCACGGATGTCGAAGCCGACGCCGGACACCGCCTGCACCGTGTCGGTGGACGATCTCAGGCCCTTCGCGCTCTTGACCGGGAACTCCTTCACCAGGCCGCTCACGCTGAGCATGGGTCCCTCTCCCCCGCTCACCAGGTTCCCTCCAGGTCACGGGCACGGATGCACGCCGAGCGCGTCATGCCGATCTCGACCAATTCCATCGGCGCCGCGGCGCAGG
>JAULXU010000134.1:0-6428 GCA_032118285.1 Ilumatobacteraceae bacterium | reverse complement strand
CAGCCATTGCCGAACGCCATGGCAATCAGCTATACGGTTCCGGCGCGCTGCACCCGTAGCTCAGCTGGATAGAGTGCTGCCCTCCGAAGGCAGAGGTCACAGGTTCGAATCCTGTCGGGTGCGCCAATTTTCCCCACTAAAATCAGTTAGTTAATTGACCTACGCTCATTCGTACCCGCTCGCAAAGTAGTATACTCTAGACTATACTACAAGAGGCTGTTATGCTTCCACTTTTAAGGTGGCGTTGACCGCCTAATTGCAGCCAATACAAATACTTAACTTAAGCATTTTCAGAGGTGGGGATGGCAGATACCACTAACCTGAGCGAAGCCAAAGGCGCAACCAACTCACCAAAGGCGGATGAAGCACCGCAGCGGCATCGCACTGAGCCACTACCAGGCTCATTGACTGAGATCAGCGGCTATCCCAAAAAGCTCAAAATCTACAAGCTTGAGGCCAGCCCGTATTGGTGGGTACGAACTTTTCATAACGGAAAGGTTTACCGCAAGAGCACTAGGACAGAGGTGAAGAAGGAAGCGACGCACGCCGAGCGCGGCGACGAGGAAGACAGTGCCGAGCCAGAGGCGCTGTGCCAACCAGTCGGGCACACCGAGGAGGTCGGCACCCCGGAACCAGGGTCCCATGGGCCACAGATACCCGACCGCCTGGTGGGGGACGTAACCGCCGAATTGGCTCGAATCCCAGGCATTCAGGGCTCGATTCATCAGGTCGACCGGATCCGTGTACAGATACAGCTTGGTGTCGGCGTTGAGGCGCCGCGAACCGAAGACGAGAAGCGGGCCGTAGGCCGCGGCGACGAGCAGCAGGCGCCACGTGAAGGAGCGACGCCAGACAGAAACGGGCGTCGTCCTGCGTCCCTCGGGGTTCTTGACGGCACCTTCGATGTCGTCGCGTCGCATCACGCAGACATCGTAGAAGCAGACGCATCAATGGCTCGTCGATCGGCCCCACACGGCGCCGTGAGCACCGCATCACCCTTCGGAAGCGGTGCTATTTTCTGTCAATGCTGGCCGCTACAGATGCATTCGCCTCGCTCGCGGTCGTCCTGGCAATCGCGGCCGTCATGGCCTTCACCGCGGTTCGGGCCCGCCAACCGCTCATCGTGGCGTTCATCGCCGTCGGGGTGCTCGTCGGACCCTCCGTGCTCGGATTGGTGGAGGAGGTGGAGACCACATCGCTGCTCGCCGAGGTCGGTATCGCGATCCTGCTCTTCCTCGTGGGACTGAAGCTCGACGTGGCGCTCGTCAGGAGCACGGGAAGGGTCGCGACGTGGGCGGGCCTCGGACAGATCGCCTTCACGGCCGGTGTCGGGATGATCCTCGCGCTCGTGCTGGGGTTCGAGATGCGCACGTCGCTGTATCTCGCCGCGGCCCTGACGTTCTCCTCGACGATCATCATCGTGAAGATCCTGTCGGACAAGCGCGAACTGGACGACCTGCACGGGCGCATCGCCCTCGGGATTCTCATCATCCAGGACATCGCCGTGGTGCTGGTGATGCTCCTGCTCAGCGGTCTCGGCGGGCAGGGGTCCGCCACACCGCTCGTCACGGTGTCGCGACTTGTCGTCGCCGGGGTCGGGCTCGCGCTGGGCCTGTGGGTCCTCATGCGCTGGGTGCTCCCGCGCGCGATGGTGCACGTGGCCCGCTCCCAGGAGCTGCTCGTCGTCTCGGCCATCGCCTGGGCGGTGTCGGTGGCGGCACTGAGCGAGGCCATGAATTTCTCGGTGGAGGTCGGCGCCTTCCTCGCCGGGTTCGCGCTCGCATCCACTCCGTATCGGGAGTCGATCGCGTCCTCCCTTTCGGGACTGCGGGACTTCCTCCTTCTCTTCTTCTTCATCGAGCTGGGCTCCCAGATCGATTTTTCCTCCCTCGGAGCCGAGATTCCGGCGGCCATCGTGCTCTCCGTCTTCGTCCTCGTCGGGAAGCCCCTCGTCGTGGCGGCGATCATGGGTTGGCTCGGCTATGCGCGACGCGTGTCCTTCATGGCCGGGGTGTCGCTGGCCCAGATCAGCGAGTTCTCGTTGATCCTCATGGCATTGGCGAGCGACCTGGGACACGTGGACAAGGACGCGGTCGGTCTCGTGACCCTGGTGGGTCTGGTGACGATCGGTGTCTCGACCTACATGATCAATTTCTCAGATCGGCTCTTCGGCGTCCTCGAGCGACGACTGGGCGTGTTGGAGCGGACGCAGGTTCGTACTCCGGATGCGTCGAGGGAGGCGGGACGGTTCGATGTCATCGTGTTCGGCTACGGACGCTTCGGACGACACCTCGTCGAGCATCTCGCACGGGCGGGTCACCGCGTGTTGGTGGTGGACTGGGACCCCTACGGTCGCGTGCACATCGAGGACGAACGAACAGCAGAGCGCGTCTCGCTGACGTTCGGGGATGCCGATGACCCCGAATTTCCGGGGACCCTGCCGCTCTCCGGGGTGCGCTGGATCGTCTCCACCATCGCCCGCCCGGACGTGAGCATGACGCTGGCCCGGTCGCTGCGCAGGTGGGGGGCGACCGGCACGATCGCGGTCACGTCCCTGTCGGTCGCCGACTGTGCGCGCCTGCAGGTCGGAGTGACGGAAGGGTGCATCGATCTCGTTCTCCAGCCCTTCGACGACGCCGCGGACGACGCGATCGCCGCATTGCTCGGGCGACTCGACTGAGCAGTGGCGTCTCAGGCGGGATGTATCGCGCGGCGCACGGGGCGCGTCCAGCCGGCCTCGCCGGTCGGTTCGGGGATGGGCCAGAGCTCCGGTCCCATCTCCATCATCCCGTGGTGGGTGCTGTAGTCACCGAGAAGATTGAGGAACGGCACGGCATCGAAGGACTCCGGACCCTGCACGCCGGTTCCCTTCCAGGATCCGTCCGAGAGCAGCTCGAGCGCCACGACGGGGCACACGGCCGTCTGCCACAGCACGGCCTGTGATCCCCATTCGCGCATCGTGGTCTCGTTGTCGGCGACGTGGTACAGGTACACCTCGCGTTCGCGCCCGTCGTAGGTGCCCTTGACCCACGTGCCGGCACAGGTGCGACCGTGCATGAGGTGCCCGAGCTTGGCAGGGTTCGGGAGCACGGCCGCGAGGACGTCGCGCGGTGCCACCCGGGAGTCGCCCACGCGGATCTTCTCCTTCGAGTCGAGACCGAGGTAGGCGAAGGTCTTGAGCCAGTCGATGAACTCGGCGCCGAGGCCGTACTTGAAGGTGACGCGTTCGCAGTCGACGGCACGGGGAATGAGGATGACCTCCTCGTGTTCGACATTGACGCACTCGACGGGCCCGATGCCGGCGGGGAAGTGGAAGATCTCGGGCTCGCTGAAGCACTCGGTGGTGAACAGACCCCTGTTCTTCTCCCAGACGATGGGGGGATTGAGGCACTCCTCGATCGTGGTCCAGATGGAGAACGTGGGAGCGAAATCGAATCCGTCGATGGAGAGGTTCGATCCGTCGCGGATTCCCACTTCCTCGACGGTGTCGAACAGGTGGTCGGCGGCGTAGCGGGCGAAGACGTCGGAGAGCCCGGGCTCGACGCCCATGCCGACGAGGGCGAGGATTCCCCGCTCCTGCCAGCGGTCGTGGGCCGCGAGTTGATCCCGCCCGAGCGGAATGCCCACCCGGTTGTAGGGGTCCTCGGGGTGGGGCTCCGAGAGGTTCATGGCCATGTCGAGGTAGTTGCAGCGGGCCTGCTCGCATGCCGCAAAGATCGTCTCGTTGAAGCGGGGGTCGCAGGCGTTGACAACGATGTCGGCCTTGACGCGACCGATGAGGGCCACGAGTTCGGTGACGTCGCCGGCATCGACCTTCTCGGCAGAGAACTTGGCGGGCTCATCGAGTGCCGCGACCGCAGCTTGGGCCGACTCGAGGGAGATGTCGGCCAGGACGAAGGAGTCGAAGAAATCCCGCGTCTCGGCGATGGAGGCCATCGAGGCCCCTACTCCGCCTGCTCCTACGACGAGGATGTTCACTGAAAACCACTGCTCCGACACGTGCCGTTGCACGTCAATCATCTGTTCTCGGGCAGGATAGCGCAGGATGCACGTGGTCCTGATCGGTCGTTCAGTGCCGGCGACGGTGGACTTCGGTGCGCGAACCGGGGCTAAGGTGCGAAACCGTCCAGGGCGCTTAGCTCAGTTGGTTAGAGCATCTCCCTTACAAGGAGAGGGTCGGGGGTTCGAGTCCCTCAGCGCCCACCACAGTCGCCGATTCGTCCGTCGTTCAGCTGCGCGGGACCTTGCTCCACGGCAGGTCCTTGTCGACGCGGGGCTCACCCGGGAGCCCGAGCACCTGCTCACCGAGGATGTTGCGCATCACCTCGCTGGTGCCGCCCTCGATCGAATTCGCCCGCACGCGCAGGAAGGCGTGGCGCACACCGTTCTCCGACCCGTCCACCGAGAGGCTCTCGGGCCGCCGGAAGCTGTAGTCGTAGCCGATCATCCCCTCGGCACCCATGAGCTCCACGGTGAACTCGGTGACCTTCTTGTTGAACTCGGCCATCATGAGCTTCGAGATGGAGCCTTCGGGGCCCGGGTTGCCGGTGCGGGCGGCCTGTGCGGCGCGCATGTTCGTGAAGCGCAGCACTTCGCTCCTGGTCCACAGGCGCAGGAGGGCCTCGCGGTGCGCCGCCGATCGCATGTCGGCGGGCCGGGTGTTCCACACCCGCACCGCCTCGTCGATGGGTCCGCGACGACGGGCGGTGCCGCCACCCCCGCCACCGATGGCGGTGCGCTCGTTCATGAGGGTGGTGAGCGCGGCGCGCCATCCCTCGCCGACGTCCCCGATGCGGTGGGCGTCGGGGACGCGCACGTCGGTCATGTACACCTCGTTGAACTCGGCTTCACCGGTGATCTGGCGAAGTGGACGGACCTCCACGCCGGTCGCGCGCGAAGTAGGTCATGCCCTTGTGCTTGGGGGCATCGGGATCGGTGCGCGTGACGAGCATGCCCCAGTCCGCGAGGTGGGCGAGGGTGTTCCACACCTTCTGGCCGTTGACCACCCATTCGTCGCCGTCACGCACGGCCCGCGTGCCGAGGCCCGCGAAGTCGCTGCCCGCACCCGGCTCGGAGAACAACTGGCACCACTTCTCCTCGCCGGTGAACATGGGCCGCAGGAACCGTCGTTTCACCTCATCGCTGCCGTGGGTGACGATGGTGGGGCCCGCCAGCGCCATGAAGAACGACGACGGATCCTGGGCAGCCGCACCGGCGGCGCGCAGGCGCTCCTCGATGCGGCGATTGAGGTCCGGCCGCAGACCGAGTCCGCCGTGCCCCTCCGGGAAGTGGACCCAGGCGAGTCCCCGGTCGAAGCGCGCGCCGCGAAAGACGGTGTCGTCGGTGGAGCGCGGGTCGTGGTCCGCGAGGAGGGCGTCGAGGGCGGCGTCGACGCGGTCGACGTCGCTGGCGTGGTTCGTGCTCATGGCCCGATTCTTCACCCCCGGGCCCCGAAAGGCGAAACGGACCTCAGGCGATGGCGGTGCCGAAGAGGCGACCGACGAGGATGGTCAGGGCCATCGCCACCGCGCCGCCGACGAAGATCCGCTTGACGGACGGACCCGCGGGGGCTCCGCCGAACCGGGCCGCCGACCATCCGAGTGCCACGAGGAGCACGCCGACGATGGCCACGGTCATCCACATGCGCGCGGACTCCTCGGCGGCCGCCGCGGTGATCATCGGCACGGCGCCGCCGATGGTGAAGGCCGTCGCCGATCCGGCGGCGGCCTGCAGGGGGCGTGCCCGGGAGATCTCGGTGATGCCGAGCTCCTCGGCGAGGTGCACGCGCAGTGCGTCCTTCTCGGTGAGCTGCACCGCCACCGTGCGAGCGAGGTTCGGTTCGATGCCCTTGGCCTCGAAGATTCCTGTGAGCTCGTCGAGCTCGTGGTCGGGCATGTGTTCGAGCTCCCACGTCTCCTTGGCGATGTTGGCCCTCTCGACGTCCTTCTGGGAACTGACCGACACGTACTCGCCGAGTCCCATCGAGGCGGCGCCGGCGACGAGGCCGGCCATGCCGGCGGTGAGGATCGCAGAGCGTGACGCATCGGCGGCGGCGACACCGAGGATCAGGCAGGCGATGGAGATGATGCCGTCGTTGGCGCCGAGCACCATGGCCCGAAGGAGTCCGATGCGTCCCGCTGAGTGGCTCTCCACGTGTGTCATGCCCATACACTAATCCCGGCATTGTCCCCGATCGGAGGAAACGTGGGCGCGACGAGTATCCATCCCACCAAGCAGCTGTTGCTGGACACGACCGTGAGCCTCATCGACGAGTCCGGTCCGCAGGGTTTCACGGTGGACAACGTTCTCGATACCTCGGGCATCTCGAAGGGCTCGCTGTACCACCATTTCCACGATTTCGACGACCTCATCAGCAGCGCACAGGTGATCCGCTTCTCGCGCAGCGTTGACGCCGACATCGCCCACAT
>JAULXU010000133.1:0-1551 GCA_032118285.1 Ilumatobacteraceae bacterium | reverse complement strand
CATGATGGGCGGACCAAGTTTATTGTGTGCGCAATAAACTCGGCGAGGACGGTGTTGCACCACACGGTCTACCGATCGAGGAGAATCCCCCATGCCTGCCATCACGGCCGACACCCTGACACTGCCCCGCCTCACCGCTGCCGATACCACCCAGGCCCGACCGGTGCGGTCGGTGACCACTGCCCCACGCGGCACCGAGGGCGAAGGGTTCCCCGTCCGCCGAGCCTTCGCAGGCGTGTCGATCGCCGACCTCGACCCGTTCATCCACATGGACCAGATGGGTGCGGTCGACTGGGCGCCGTACGAGCCCCGAGGCACCGATTGGCACCCGCACCGCGGGTTCGAGACCGTCACCTACATCATCGACGGCACGTTCCTGCACCAAGACAGCCACGGCGGAGGAGGAGTCATCGCAGACGGTGCCACCCAGTGGATGACAGCCGGCGGAGGCATCCTCCACATCGAGACACCACCCGACGACCTCGTGATCCACGGCGGACTGTTCCATGGTGTGCAACTGTGGGTCAACCTTCCCGCCCGATCGAAGATGATTGCCCCCGCCTACCAAAACCTGGAGGCGGGCCTCGTCACCCTGCTGGCCTCCCCCGACGGCGGCAGCCTCGTGCGATTGATCGCCGGTGATCTCGGAAGCCACCACGGTCCGGGTGCCACCCACACGCCGATCGTTGTCGCCCACGCAACACTCGCCCCCGGCGCACGGCTCGAAGTGCCCTGGAACCCCACGTTCAACGCGCTCGCCTACGCCCTCGACGGCGATGGGTCTGCGGGCAACGACAGAGCACCGCTCCGCCTCGGACAATTGGCGGTCTTCGGCACCGGCGACTCCATCGTGCTGCGGGCCAACGACTCATCCTCGCTCGACGTGTTGCTGCTGGGTGGCGAGCCGATCCGCGAACCCGTCGCGCAGTACGGCCCGTTCGTCATGAACACCAAAGCCGAATTGCAGCAGGCATATGACGACTTTCAACGCGGTCGTCTCGGCACCATCCCCGCCGACGGGCTCCGTCCGTTCCGCCGCTGACAGGGCTGACCACTGGACCTGACATCCCAGGTCGGCCCGGGGCCGACGGGTATCTGGTGGGCGTGACGGGACTCGAACCCGGGACCTCCACCGTGTCATGGTGGCGCTCTAACCAACTGAGCTACACGCCCGTGCAGCAGGGCAAGAGACTACCAGTCAGCGCAGCCGCAACGACACCTCGTTGGCGAGCAACCTGCCTCGGCGAGTGAGCACGACCCGGTCCCCCTCGACGATGACCACCTCGCCGGCGGTCAATTCATCGAGGTCATCACTGTCGAAGGCGTCGACCCCCACTCCTTCTCGCATTCGTACCGCCAGTTGCAGTCCCTCCACACGTCGGGTCCGGGGATCGAGATCCTCCCCCGAGGCTTCGGTCGGACGTCCGTCACGCACAGCGGCGATGTAGCGCTCAGGGGTCCTCACGTTCCACCACCGACGCCCCGAACGATGCGAGTGCGCGGCCGAGCCAAAGCCCAGGTAATCGCCCTGCTGCCAGTACAGGCGATTGT
>JAULXU010000132.1:0-4880 GCA_032118285.1 Ilumatobacteraceae bacterium | reverse complement strand
CGGGACCGCCGGCCGCGACCGCCCCACGGATGCGGATCAGCGCAGTCGACGCCGCGGCCAGGACGCGAGGAATCCGGTGCCCCACGCGAGGTGCATGACGGAATAGACCGCGACGAGGTTGACCTTTTCGCCGATGTGCCTGCCGGAGACCGCCGACGCTCCCACCACTGCCGCGACGTAACCGACCGGTGCGAGGAAGCCCGGCGACCACCACCACCCGACGATCGCGCCGGTGACGACCAGCGCGGTGACCAGCGCGGGCAAAGCCTGCCGCGGCCGGAGCGACGTCGGATGGAGCCGGGCCACCTGGGCCTTCCACCAGCCGTACTGCGCGTACTGACGGGCCAGGGCCCGTAGGCCGGATCGAGGCGAATACTCCACGCTCAGACGCGGATCGAACCACACGGTTCCTCCCGCTTGCCTCAGACGGATGTTGAGTTCGTAATCCTGGTTGCGCACGAGTCTCTCGTCGTACCATCCGACGGCATCGCCCGCCGGGCGGCGGAACACGCCGAGGTACACGGTGTCGACCGGTCCGGCACGACCCCCCACATGGAAGCGCGCTCCCCCGGTGCCGAACCTCGTCGTCATCGCCCGGGCCACCGCGCCTGCGGTGCCACCGCGGGCCTCGGGCACCTGCAGACCTCCGACGTTGACCGCTCCCGTCTCGAGGAGGATGCGCACCGCGCCGACGATGTAATCCCCGGGCAGGCGGGAATGGGCGTCCACCCTCGCCACCACCTCGCCGCGTGTCGCCGCGATCGCCAGGTTCAACCCGACCGGCGTTGCTCCGGTCGGGTTCGCCACGACGCTCACGGGAAGGCGACGCGCCAGTTCGGCGGCGACCTCGGCGGTGCGGTCGCGCGAGGGCCCCACGGCGAGGCACACGTCGAGTCCCCCCGGATACTGCTGTGCGAAGACGGACTCCACCGCGGTGGCGAGATGCGCCTCCTCGTTCAGGACAGGCATCACCACCGACACGGTCGGCCAACCGCCATCGGGCGTCTCAGACACGCCGCGCCAGCACGACCCACAGGGTGCGCACGAGGATCTGGAGGTCGAGAAGAATCGACCAGTTCACGAGATAATGGAGGTCGTATCCCAGTTTGTGGGACGCGTGGGTGTCGTAGTAGCCGTTGACCTGTGCGGCCCCGGTGAGTCCGGGCGCGATCTGGTGTCGTCGGTCGTAGCCCTCTACGGTGCGTTCAAACCCGGCACTGAAGTCGGGGCGCTCGGGACGCGGTCCGACGAGAGACATCTGATTGCGCAGAATATTGAGTATCTGGGGCAGTTCGTCGAACCGCATCGCCCGCATCCAGCGCAGGGCCGGCACGACCCTGTCATCGTCGGAGGACGAGAGACGGGGCCCGTCGTGCTCCGCGAGGTGGTGCATCGTGCGGAACTTCACGATGCGAAAGACCTCACCGTGTCGACCCACCCGGTCCTGGACGTAGAAGATGCCCGGACCGGCGACGACGCGGACCCACGCGGCGAGCAGCCCGAGCACGGGAATCCAGACGGGAGCACCGACGATGATCACCCCGAGATCGAGCAGGCGCTTGAGACGCATCTGGTGCGATGCGAGGGTGTTGGTGCTCACACGCGCGAAGGGCATTCCCGCGATCTGGCGCACCGATTTGAGACCCAGCAGGGCCTCGCGGGCGCTCACGCGCTGATGCACGCCCACTCCGGCGTCGTCGAGCGACCCGAGCGGTTCGGGGAAGATGCGGGAGTATGCGTCGAGATCGAACAGGAGAACGTCGTCCGCGCGGGTCTCGGCCGCGACCCGGGGCAGTTCCGCGAGATCGGGCACCTCGGCGACGATCTGCACCTTCTCCTGTGCCCTGCCGAAGTACGAGCGGGCCAGTTCCAGTTCCTCTGACGCCCCACCGAGGATGACCCGGGACGGTCCGCGACGACGGTCTGCGAGATGGCGGGACAGATGCCGGGTGGCCGCCAGACTCAGCGAGCCGAGGACGAAGACGGCGAGGATGTTCCAGCGCGGCATGAGATAACGCCGCATGAACACGGTGAACAGACCCCCGAAGGCGACGCCGAGAGCGAGCGACATCGCCACCCGCGGGAGTATCGGCCGGGTGCCGAGCCGTGATTCACGCTCGTACAGGCCGCTGAAGTAGTTGACGACGAGATGGGTGGCGGTGGCTAGGGCGAAGCCGAGCAGGTAGTAGCGCACCGGATACGTCGGCCACGAGAACCCGAAGCGCAGGATGTTGACCACGAGCATGATGCCCAGCAGCACCAGGGCATCGAGAACGAAGAGGAACCTGAATCCCCTGCTCCACATCCAGTTGAGGACCCGCGACACCTTCACGACGGTGCCGACCCTAGTGGGGAGGTGCAGCCCCATCCCCGGGTGTCGATCAGGCGCGCCGGTCCCGCACCCACAATCCCCACGTTCCATGGCGCGAGTCGAGCACCCACCCCTCTGCCAACCAAGCCGCGGAGGGATCGACGGGTGAAGCCAGGAACGTCAGATCTCCCCCGAGCGCGCCCATGTCGGGTCGGGACCACTCCTTGTCGAAGCGTTGCCGCTCGCCGAGACAGTGCGTTCCGAGCTGAATCTGAGGGAACGAGTAGATGGAATAGAAGGCGCAGTCCGATTCCCCTGCGACCTCGTCCATGCGTGCGGCGAGCGACGAGTACGCGGTTCCACGCCCGCCCTCCCGGTCTCCGAGATGGAGCAAGAGGGCCGCATTGCCCACCGCACCGACGCCGAGCAGGGTCGCGAGGGCTGCACCGCCCACGCGCGCGCCGACACCGTCCTCCTTGAGCCGTCTCCACGTGGACATCACTCCCTCGCCGGCGGGCACGGCTGCGAGCACGAGGCACGGAATGATGAAGCGCCGCAGCGAATCACCGGGACTGACGAGATACAGGACACCGAGGGCGACGGACCCCCACGTGGCGGCCACCACGGCCGGGCGATTCCCCGAGAGGGATGACCGCACCCCGCGGACAACCAGTGCGCCGAACGCAGTGAGGAAAGCGATCGGTAGCCAGTTGAGCACTCCCCGACCGTCCGGCACGGAGTCGTAGAACCAGAACAGCTGTCCGTATTGCTCGGCCGAAAATCGCTCCCATTCCTCGACGTCCCGGAGGAAGGTGAGTCGACGCAACGCCGACCCGAAGTACATCTCGCTCTCGATGACCCACAGCGCGATCGACAGACTCCCACCCGCGAGCGCAGGACGGATGCGTGACACCAGCGTGGAGACGGAACCAGGTGTCCGGCGCCACCGGAGGGACGAACCGGACATGTGGTCACGGACCACGAGCCAGAGCAGGACGGCACCCCACGAGACGATGACGTCGGTCCATCGCATCTGCATCGCGAGAAATCCCAGGAAGAAGCCGGTCCATGAGGACAACGGTTGCTCCTCCATCGCGAGAAGTGTCCAACCGCACAATCCGAGAACGAGAATGCCGGTGAGCCAGTTCGGATAACCCGTCGTGGAGAACCAACCCACCTGCCACGTCAGCGCCAGCAACACGAACGCCGCCGGTGCCGCCGGACCGACGAGACGGGACCACAATCTCGCTGCAACGAGGGACAGCACCACGCCGACAGCCACCAACCACACACGCATCATCACGACGTTGTCCGTCAGCGACGTGATCGGTGACAGGACCAGAGGCATCCCCGTCATGCGGGACGGACCCCAAAGGTGGCGCCAATTGTCGTTGACGGTCGCCCTGGCGACGTAGACCGCCTCGTCCCATGCGTAACCCCGGTCGAGCGGCGTCGCGACTGCCGAGAGCAGCGGCCCGGCGGCGCAGGACACGAGCAGCATCGCCCGCCCACGGTCCATCGACGGGAGAGATCCCGCGCAGGACCGGCACCACATCCATCCGACCGTATCGTCGGGGTGCACCCCGGAGGTCGACACCCATGCCAGCCGAGACGACGCATCGCGACGACATCGACGGCTTGCGCGCCCTCGCCGTCGGACTCGTCGTCGCATATCACTCCGGAATCGACGTCCTTTCCGGAGGGTACGTCGGTGTCGACGTCTTCTTCGTGCTGTCGGGATTCCTCATCACCGGCGTCCTGGTGTCGGAAATCGAGGCCACCGGCCGAATCTCACTGCGCGACTTCTGGGCACGCCGCGTGCGCCGCCTGCTGCCCCTCTCGAGTCTCGTGATCGCCGCGACACTCGTGGCCGGCTGGTGGATCGTCAATCCGGTGCACCGGGCGGACCTGGCGGCGGACGCGCGGGCGGCTGTTCTCTACACTGCGAACTGGCGGCACTCCGGGCAGGCCGTGTCCTATTCGGACACGTCGGTCACCGATTCCCTCTTGCTCCACTTCTGGTCACTCTCGATCGAGGAGCAGTTCTACGTCGTCTGGCCGCTTCTCGTCACCGGAGCAGCCCTCCTTGCTCGTCGCTTCCGCGGGTCCGTGGCCGTCATGGTCGGAGCCATGACCGGGCTCGTCGTCGCCGTGTCGCTGACACTCTCGGTCGCGCTCACGGATGCCGAGCCTGCGAGGGCCTACTTCCTCACCCGCACCCGGGTCTGGGAGCTGGCCATCGGCGGCATGCTCGCGATCATCCTGCGACGGGACCCGCAGCGGGAATTGTCGAAGCCCGGAGCGACGGTCGCGGCAGCACTCGGTTGCTTCCTCGTCGTGTCTCCCGCGCTCGTCTACGGGTCGGAGACCCCATTCCCGGGAGTCGCAGCGCTCGCCCCCGTTGCCGGTGCCACACTCCTCATTTTCTCGGGAGCGCGAGACCCCCGGAATCCCGTCGCACGTCTCCTGTCGGTTGCACCCTTGCGTGCCGTTGGGCGATGGTCGTACGGCATCTATCTCTGGCACTGGCCGATCATCGGACTCGTCCTTCTCGCGGAGGAACGCCGGG
>JAULXU010000131.1:0-5994 GCA_032118285.1 Ilumatobacteraceae bacterium | reverse complement strand
CGCGAAAGACCTCCATGCGCACGTCAGCCTCGTTGATCTCGATGTCGGGAGCGTCCATCACCGGCCACACCTGCACGGTGGCGAAGCTCGTCTGGCGTCGACCCTGATTGTCGAAGGGGCTGATACGTACCAGGCGGTGCGTACCGCGCTCGGAGGTCATGAGACCGTACGCGTAACGGCCCTTGATCGTGAACTCCGCCGAGAGGATGCCGGCCTCGGTTCCGTCGCTGCGCTCGTCGATCTCGACGGTGAAGCCCCGGCGCTCGGCCCAGCGGGTGTACATGCGCAGGAGCGTCTCGGCCCAGTCCTGGGCGTCGACGCCGCCGTCCTTGGCGTTGATCTGCACGATGGCGTCCACCTCGTCGTGCTCCCCCGTGAAGAGGCTGCGCATCTCGAGCACGGACAACCTCGACGACACCGCACCGATGCCGCGTTCGATGTCGGACTCCTGGGAGGAGTCGTCCACTTCGCGGGCCAGTTCGTGCAGCACCTCGAGGTCCTCCACCTGGCCGGCCAACGAGTCGTACTCGTCGAGGTCGGCCCTGACGTTCGCGTACTCGGTGTTCACCTTCTTGGCCGCCTCCTGGTCGTCCCAGAGGTCGGGTCGGGACACCTCGATCTCGAGCTCGGACAGGCGGGCACGCGAAGCGTCGACGCGCAGGTAGCCGCTGGCCTCCGCGAGACGCTGGCGAAGTTGGGCGAGGTCGGTGGTGAAGTCGCGCACCCTGGTCAGTCCCGTCGCGCGTGGGTCAGGACGCGGCGCCGTGGCACTGCTTGTACTTCTTCCCCGAGCCGCAGGGGCACGGGGCGTTGCGGGGGGTCTGGGACCAGTCGTTGGCGTCCTTCACGACCGTCTTCGGACGCGGTGTCGCCCCGGTCGGCTCGCCCCCGTTCGCACCGGCGAATCCGCCGATGGAGGAGTCGTCGGTGCCGCTCTCCACGAGATTCTCCACGCGGACCGCGGGCTGGGTCTCGGAGACGACCTGCACGTGCATGACGTATCGCACGAAATCCCGGGCGATTCCCTTCATCATCTCGCCGAAGGCGTCGTAGCCCTCCCGCTGCCACTCCGAGAGCGGATCCTTCTGGCCCATGGCCCGCAGGTTGATTCCCTCCTGGAGGTAGTCCATCTCCTCCAGGTGCTCCCGCCAGCGTTGGTCGATGATGCTGAGCATCACCCGGCGCTCGATCTCGCGCAGGACGGCTTCGCCCATCTCGGCCTCGCGGGCCGCGTAGTGCGCACTGGCATCGGCCATGACGACGTCGTAGATCGCGTCGGTGTCGGCGCATCGCTCCACGTCCTCGACCGACAGCGAGGCCGGCCAATAGGTGCGCACCTCGTTGACGAGCCCCTCGGCGTCCCATTCGTCCGTGGCCTCGGAGACGCAGTGCGTCGCGATGAGGTCGTCGACGGCCTCGGCGAGGTAATCCATGGCGGCGGTGCGCAGGTCGGCCCCGTCCAGGATCTGGTCGCGGCGCTGGTAGATCACCTTGCGCTGCTCGTTCATGACCTCGTCGTACTTGAGAACGTTCTTTCGAATCTCGGCGTTGCGCTGCTCGACGGTCGTCTGGGCCCTCTCGATGGCCTTGGTCACCATCTTGGCCTCGATGGCCTCGTCATCGGGGAGGGCGCGTCCCATCACCCAGCTCAGCGCTCCGGTGGCGAACAGGCGCAGCAGTTCGTCCTCGAGACTGAGGTAGAAGCGGCTCGCCCCCGGGTCGCCCTGTCGTCCGGATCGGCCGCGCAGCTGGTTGTCGATGCGACGACTGTCGTGGCGCTCGGTTCCGAGCACGTAGAGGCCTCCCAGTCCACGCACCTTCTCGCCCTCCGCACGGCAGGTCTCGGTCACGGACGGCAGAACCTCGCCGTAGCGGGCCATGGCCGTCTCGCGGGCGGCGCGGAAGTCCTCCGGCATGGCCGCGAGCGGCATGGGCAGGGCGAACTCGTCCACGAGGAGCGAGGCGTCCACCCCTTCCGAGAGGAGCTTCTGGCGCGCGACCAGTTCGGGGTTGCCCCCGAGGAGAATGTCGACGCCGCGACCCGCCATGTTCGTTGCCACCGTGACCGCACCGAGTCGTCCCGCCTGGGCGACGATCTGTGCCTCGCGGGTGTGCTGTTTGGCGTTGAGCACCTCGTGGCGGATGCCGCGCTTGTCGAGCTCTCGGGACAGCCGTTCGCTCTTTTCCACGCTGATCGTGCCCACGAGAATGGGCTGACCCGCCGCGTTGCGCTCGGCGATGTCCTCGACCACCGCCCGGAACTTGGCCTCCTCGGACTTGAAGATGAGGTCGGCCTCGTCGGTGCGCACGACGGGCTTGTTCGTCGGGATCGGCACCACCTGGAGCCCGTAGATGTTCATCAATTCGGCGGCCTCGGTCTGGGCCGTTCCCGTCATGCCGGCGAGCTTCCCGTACATGCGGAAGTAGTTCTGCAGGGTGATCGTCGCGAGGGTCTGGTTCTCCTCGTTGATGCGCACACCCTCCTTGGCCTCGACGGCCTGGTGCAGGCCCTCGCTCCAGCGCCGACCCTCGAGGATGCGGCCGGTGAACTCGTCGACAATCTTCACGTCGCCGCCGTCGACGATGTAGTCCTTGTCCCGCCGGTAGAGCTCCTTGGCCTTCAGCGCCGCCTGGAGCTGGTGGACGAGATTCTGCTGCACGGCGTCGTAGAGGTTCGCGAGGCCGAGTTCGGCCTCGACCTTCTCGATGCCCTGCTCGGTGGGGAAGACGATGCGCTTGGCCTCGTCGACCTCGTAGTCGGTGTCGCGCTCCAGTGTCCTGGCGATGGCGGCGAAGCGGTAGTAGACGGACGCGGAGTCGGCGACGCGACCGGAGATGATGAGGGGCGTGCGCGCCTCGTCGATGAGGATCGAGTCGACCTCATCGACGATGGCGAAGAAGTGGCCCCGCTGGACCTTGTCGTCGCGTGTCCCCGCCATGTTGTCGCGCAGGTAGTCGAAACCGAACTCGTTGTTCGTGCCGTAGGTGATGTCGCAGGCGTACTCGGCGCGCTTCTCGGCGGGGCGGTCGCGGTGACCGGGGATGACGAGACCGACCTCGAGTCCCAGCCAGCGGTGGATGCGACCCATCCACTCGGCGTGGAAACGGGCCAGATAGTCGTTGACGGTGATGATGTGCACGCCCCGGCCGGTGAGGCCGTTGAGGTAGGCCGGAAGCGTCGAGACGAGTGTCTTGCCCTCGCCCGTCTTCATCTCGGCCACCCAGCCGAAGTGGAGAGCGGCGCCGCCCATCATCTGCACGTCGAAGTGGCGCTGACCGATGACCCGGTCGGCCGCCTCGCGCACGACGGCGAAGGCCTCCACCAGCAGGTCCTCGACATCCTCTCCCCTGTCGAGCCGGGAGCGGAACTCGGCCGTCCGGGCGCGCAGGGCATCGTCGGAAAGTGCCCGGGTGGACGCCTCGAGGGCATTGATGTCGGGGACCAGCCCCTGGAGGGCGCGGACGCGCTTGCCGTCGCCGGCACGGAGGACTCGATCGAGGAGGGACATGCGAAGGACGAGCCTACCCCCGGGCCCCCGGGCGGGTCCCCGTCACCCGACCGGGGTGCGCTCGGAGAACGGGGTGCGCGCCACGGCGATGCATTCCACCCCCGACGCGCCCGCTCTGTCGAGGGCGGTGACCGCGGCGGCGAACGTGGCTCCCGTGGTGACGACGTCGTCGACCACCACCACATGCAGTCCCCGCACCGGTCGAGCCACGAAGGCCGGGCCGTCCAGTCGGGCCGCCCGCGGCGAGCCCGTCTGGTGTCCGGACGAGGTGCGCCGCAGGAGGCGCCGCACGCTCAGGCCGATCATCGGGGCGAGGTGCCTCGCAATGATCTCGGCCTGGTCGAAACCGCGCTCGGCTCGGCGCTCGGGGGTGGTGGGAGCCCAGGTGACCACGGTGCGCACCCCCGGCACGACAGGCGCGGGACGCCACCGGTCGGCGATCAGACGGGCAGCGTCGACGGCCAGACGACGCCGCCCGTGGAACTTCAGTGCACGAACGAGATCGCGGGCGTCACCGACGTACAGGGTGACCGCGGGGAACGACGGTGGAGCCGTATCGGATGCAGTACCCGTCCCCCGGGATTCTCTACGGTTGTCCACCGTGCCCGACACCTCCGATTCCGCGCCATCCCCGTCCTCCCCGTCGTCGGGTGCCCGCGACGTCCGCGGCACCGTGTCGACCGGCGGGCGACCGTTGCGCGAGAAGTTTCCCGAGCGCCTCGCCCGATGTGTCGCGGGTCTGGCCTGCTTCGGCACCGGTATCGCCTTCTTCGTCCGCTCCGAGATGGGCGTGCCGCCCTGGGACGTGTTCCACCAGGGCCTCTCGACGATCACCGGCGCGAACCTCGGCGTGGTGCTCATCGCCATGTCGTTCGTCGTCCTGCTCCTGTGGATCCCCCTGCGCCTCGTGCCGGGTCTCGGCACCCTCCTCAACGCGGTGGAGATCGGACTCGTGGAGATGGTGGTGGAGGAGGCCATCCCGGAGACGGGGATGCTGGTGCCCCGCATCGCCTACGTGGCGATCGGGCTGCTCCTCATCGCCGCCGGATCGGGCCTCTACATCGGTGCCGAGCTGGGCCCGGGGCCGCGCGACGGGCTCATGGTCGGCATCAGTCGCCGTTTCGGCACGAGCGTGCGGCTCGCCCGCACCATGGTGGAGATCACCGTTCTCGTCACCGGCATCATGCTCGGGGGCGCCGTCGGCGCCGCGACACTCGTGTTCGCGATCGGCATCGGCCCTCTGGTGCAGGTGATGCTGCGCGTGTTCGCCATGCCCGACCGCCTCGTGGAGGCGGCGACGGGCGAGGCGCTCGACCAGTAGGTCGGTAGGTCAGTAGCGGTAGTGGTCGGGCTTGAACGGCCCTGCCGGATCCACGTCCATGTACTCGGCCTGCACGTCGGTGAGGCGGGTCAGGCGCACCCCGAGGGCATCGAGGTGCGCACGCGCCACCTTCTCGTCCAGGTGCTTGGGGAGCACGTAGACGCCGGTGGGGTAGTTCGCCGTGTTGTTGAACAGTTCGATCTGGGCGATGACCTGGTTCGAGAACGAGCACGACATCACGAACGACGGGTGGCCGGTGGCACATCCGAGGTTCACGAGACGTCCCTCGGCGAGCACGATCACCGCGTGTCCGTCGGAGAAGGTCCACAGGTCGGTTCCCGGCTTGAGCTCGTCGCGGGATGCACCGCTCCGGGCAAGTCCCGCTATGTCGATCTCGTTGTCGAAGTGCCCGATGTTGCACACGATGGCATTGTGCTTCATCCGCGCCATGTGGTCGACGGTGACGACCGACTCGTTGCCCGTGGCGGTGACGAAGATGTCGGCATCGCCGATGACGGACTCGATCGTGTCCACCTGGTAGCCCTCCATCGCGGCCTGCAGGGCGTTGATCGGATCGACCTCGGTGACGATGACCCGGGCGCCCTGGCCCCGCAGGCTCTGGGCGCAGCCCTTGCCCACGTCGCCGTAACCGCACACCACGGCCAGCTTTCCGGCAATCATGACGTCGGTGGCGCGGTTGATGGCGTCGATCAGCGAATGTCGGCAGCCGTAGAGGTTGTCGAACTTGCTCTTGGTGACGCTGTCATTGACGTTGATGGCGGGGAACAGCAGCTCCCCGCGTTCGTGCATCTTGTACAGACGCTTGACCCCCGTCGTGGTCTCCTCGGTCACGCCGCGCACGACGGCCGCCATCTCGGTCCACTTGCGCGGTTCGGTCCTCAGGGACCGCTGCAGCAGACCGAGGACGATCGCCAGCTCGGGATTCGGAGCCTCGGTCGGGTCCGGGACCTCGCCGAGCTTCTCGTACTCGACACCCTTGTGCAGCAGAAGGGTGGCGTCACCGCCGTCGTCGAGGATCATGTTGGCGTGACCGCCGTCGGGCCACGTCATCATCTGCTCGGTGCACCACCAGTACTCCTCCAGCGTCTCGCCCTTCCATGCGAACACCGGCACCCCGCGGGGGTCGTCGACGGTGCCGTCGGG
>JAULXU010000130.1:0-2331 GCA_032118285.1 Ilumatobacteraceae bacterium | reverse complement strand
CGGCTCCGTCGCCGCATCGTTCCAGTGCCTGAGCCTCGTCGTCCACGGTGAGCACACCGAACATCACCGGGATGCCGGTCTCCATCTGGGCGTCCTGGACCCCTCGCGCGGTTTCCGAGCACACGTAGTCGAAGTGGGGGGTGTCACCCCGGATGACCGCGCCGAGACAGACGACGGCGTCGACCTTGCCGCTGCGCGCCAGCACGCGGGCCGCCAGCGGAAGCTCGAACGCGCCGGGCACCCATTCGACCAGCACGTGCGACTCCGGCACGCCGCTGCGCGCGAGTCCGCGCCGGGCACCGTCGACCAGACGACCGGTGACGTGGTCGTTGAAGCGGGCTGCCAGGACGCCGATGCGCAGGGACGATCCGTCCCCGCCCGTGTCCCTCGCCGTTCCTCCCGCGCGTGTCACGATTCCGATCCCTTCGTTCCGGATTCCCCGAACAGGTGACCCATCCGGTCACGCTTCGTCCGCAGGTACGCCTCGTTCTCCGGAGTCGGCACCGTGGTGAGGGGAACCCTCTCCACGACGCTGAGCCCGTAGCCCTCGAGGCCACCGTACTTCGCGGGATTGTTCGTCATGAGGCGCAGGCGATTGACACCGAGGTCGGCCAGGATCTGGGCGCCGATGCCGTACTCGCGGCTGTCCACCGGGAGCCCCAGCTCGATGTTGGCATCCACGGTGTCGAGGCCCTGGTCCTGCAGCGAGTACGCGCGAATCTTGTGGCCGATGCCGATGCCGCGGCCCTCGTGACCCCGCAGGTAGACGATGACACCGTTCCCTTCCCGCTCGATGAGGTCCATGGCCTTGGCCAGTTGCGGCCCGCAGTCGCACCGCCGCGAGCCGAACACGTCGCCGGTGAGGCACTCGCTGTGGACGCGCACGAGCACGGGATCGTCTCCGGCAGGAGCGCCCTTGACGAAGGCGAGGTGCTCCACCGCGTCCATGGTGCTGCGGTACGCGACGCACGTGAACGGGCCGTACTCGGTGGGAACCACGGCCTCGCCCACGCGCTCGACGAGTCGTTCGTGACGGCGTCGCCACTTGATGAGTTCGGCGATGGACGAGAGCAGCAGCCCGTGTTCGGCACAGAACCGGCGCAGTTCGGGCAGACGCATCATCGTGCCGTCGTCGTTCTGGATCTCGCAGATCACCCCGGCGGGCTGGCAACCGGCCAGGCGGGCCAGATCGACGGCGGCCTCGGTGTGACCGGCGCGCTTGAGAACTCCGCCGGGACGGGCGCGGAGGGGGAAGATGTGCCCGGGCCGGGCGAACTCGGTGAAGCCCGCCGCCGGGTCGGCGAGGGCGCGCAGGGTCGCGGCGCGGTCGGCGGCACTGATGCCGGTGGAAGTCCCCTCGATGAGGTCGACGGTGTCGGTGAAAGCGGTGCGCTGGCTCTCGGTGTTCTGCTCGACCATGAGGGGCAGGCGGAGGTCGTCGCACCGATCGTCCGTGAGGGGAGCGCACACCACGCCGCTCGTGTGACGGATGATGAACGCCAGTTTCTCCGGTGTCGCGTGTTCGGCCGCCATGATGAGGTCGCCCTCGTTCTCGCGGTCCTCGTCGTCCACCATGACGACCATCTCGCCGCGGCCCACGGCCGCGATCACCGCCTCGATGGGGTCGAAGGGTCTGTCGTTCATGCTGCATTCTCCTTGGGGGGTTCGAGGACGATCTCGATGTCGTTACCCAGCGCCGAGACCGCCGCGAGGACGAAACGGTGCGGGTCGGGGAGGCCGGGCGGGAAGATGCCCGGTGCGCCGGGTTCCCCGGACACGAACGGCGCGACGTGGAACACCCAACGGTCGACGACGCCCTCGGCTGCGAAGCGCCCCACCGTCACGGGGCCACCCTCCACCATAAGTTGGACGATGCCCCGGCCACCGAGCTGGTCGAGCAGGTCGCCGATGGCTCCGTCCCAGCGGGTGCACGGTTGCACGCGCGCCGAGGCCGGAACCGGGTGGCGGGAGAGCACGATGCGCTCGGGCGATGGGCCGTCGGCGTGGCGTACGGTGAGGAGGGGATCGTCGGTGTGCACCGTCTGCGCGCCCACGCAGATGGCGTCGCTCTCGGCGCGCAGACGGTGCACCCGGGAGCGCGCCTCGTCGCCGGTGATGCGCTCCGGTCCGTGGGGAAGGTGGGTGCGCCCGTCGAGAGTGACGGCCATCTTCACCAGCACCCACGGTCGACCGGTGCGTCGGTGGTGGAGATAGGGGGCGAGCTGGTCGGACACCTCCCCGGCAAGCACCCCGGCGGTCACCGTGAGACCCGCCTCGCGCAGCCGTCGTGCACCGCGACCGTCCACGGACGGGTCGGGGTCGTCGACTGCG
>JAULXU010000129.1:0-5664 GCA_032118285.1 Ilumatobacteraceae bacterium | reverse complement strand
CGGTCCTTCCGATCGACGGCCTTCCCGCGCAGATCGTCCTGGAGGGCACGAAAACGCTGCTCGAGCTCGTCACGGGTGATGCGGGGAGCCTCTGCCACGGTCAGCTTCCCCTCTGAAGACTCGGTCGGGAGATGCGCGACAGGGTCACCCCGGTCACGAGTGCCAGCACCACGAGGGTCATGCCGTAGGGAACGAACGACCAGGCTCCGTCGAGTGCCGAGCCCCCGAGGTCCTGAACCATCCGCAGAACGGCGAGAGCGAAGTAGATCACTGCCATGCCGAGCGCCAGTGCGCCCAGTGTCCCCACGGCCACCCAGCGTCCCGCGCCACGCACGGGACCCACGGTCTCCTGGAGCGCATAGGCCTTGACGCCATCGACGAGATCCGAGACGGGATCCCGGCGACCGATGTCGGCTGTGGTGTCATCTCCGTGTGCCATGGGACGCCCACTCTACGGGCGAACCGCGTCGGGTCAAGGGGCGAGCTGATCGGCCGACGGAGACGACGACGCGGCGTCGAGGGCGTCGCCGAGGGCATTCCAGATGGGGGTGAACGCGGAGGGCTGACTGATTCCGGCACGGACCATGAGAAGTGCGAACACCACGGGCTCGTCACCCTCCAGGGGCAGGTAGCCGGCCAGGGCCTTCACCCCGGTGAGCGTTCCCGTCTTGCCGACAAGTCGACCCTCGACGGGTTCACCGTCGAAGACGTCGCGCAGCGTCCCCGTCCTCCCGGCCACCGCGAGCAGTCCGGGAAGATTCCCCTCCAGACGTTGCAGCACCCCCACGAGCGTGCGACACGTCGCCTTGTTGGTGGACGAAAGCCCCGAACCGTCAACGATCACGAGACCGTCCGCAAGACCCCAGCCGTCCATCACCTCGCGCACGACCGATGCGCCCGCGGCGGTGGTGCCCTGCCCCTTGCGCTCCCGCCCCATCTCCTTCAGGAGCATCTCGGCCGTGTTGTTGTCGCTGTTCACGAGCATCTCCTGCACCACTGCGGACAGTGGAGCCGAGCGCACCGATGCGACGGAAGGAACGCCGCCGGGCAGTCCGCCCCGCACCGGCGCACCCGTGACCGGGATGCCCCGCGCCCCGAGCATCCGTGCCAACTCGGTGGCGGCAGCCACCGCCGGATCGTCCCGACGCGACGTCTCGCCGGTGACGAGACCGTCGTTGACGAGCAGTGCACCGAACGGACCCGCTTCGACCTTGTGGAAGGTCGCTGGCCACGACGAGACGTACCGCTCGGAGTCGTAGCGATCGTCGACTGCGACGATCGGGCCGCGCACGGAGCGCAATCCGGCACCCACGAGAGCCGCCACGAGGTCCTCCATCGAGGTGCCGTTGATGGTCGGGTACTTCTCGGTGGCGGGATAGCCGGATCTGACGAGCAACGGATCTCCCCCGCCCACGAGGTACAGCGTCGACGCGGAGCCGCTGGCGTCGATCTCGCCGTGGACCGCGGTCTCGAACGTCCTGTCCGCACCGAGCACCTCGAGTGCCGCGGCGGCAGTGATGATCTTGTTCGTGGATGCCGGTGTGGTGGCCGCATCCGGGGAGAGTGCCACCGGTTCGAGACCCTTCCATTCCACGAGGGCACATCCGCCCGTGGGGACGCGCGTGGCGAAGCGCGCCGCCGCCCGCGAGAACTTCCCCGTGCGGGTGACGGTGGAGAGAACGGTCGGTGTACGGCGTGCCGACAACACGGGCACGGCGGGCGACTCCGGCATTGCCGCCTCGGCCACGGGCACGACGCGTCCGGCCAGGGAATCGGCGATCATGTAGCCGCCTCCGAACACGAATCCACCGATGATCCCGGCCAGTGCGACGACGAGGGAAGGGTTGCCGGCCCGACGATGCGCCGCCCGGGATCGGGCGGGATCAGAGGCTCGCTGCACCGACGTGCACCGCCCTTCGCAGCAGATGACCGAGCGCCGTGACGGCCCTGTTCCCGCTCGGATAACAGAGGCGACCGGTCGAACGGACCGTCGCGGGGCCGGCGTTGTCGGGATCGGCCACGGCCAGTTCCGTCGCCACGAGAATCGGCTTTCCGGTGGCGCGGGACAGTTCGTCCGCCGCGAGGGCGAACCTCGCGTCCTGACGTTCGTGATACTCGACGATGCGTTCGAGGCCGTGATCGGGATAGAACCGCCCCTCGCGCATGAGGCGGGCCTGGTTCGACTGGATGCCGATTCCCAGATAGATCACCGCATGGACGTCAGGATGACGTGCGATGAGTTCCATGACCTCCGGGATCGTGTCCCGCGTCTCTCCGCCGGCACAGTCGACGGGGTTGCTCCGGCTCCAGCGCGGAGGGAGCTTCTCGTCGATGGCTGAGCGAAGGTCGTCGGGCAGTTCCATCAGGTGCAGCAGTCCGTCCCCGGCGAGCGCGTCGCTCGTCACCACGCCCCATCCGCCGGCGGTGGTCAGCACCACCACGTTGCGCCCGCGCGGCAGGGGCTGTGTCGCGAGGGTCGCCGCCGCCTCGTACGCCTCCTCCACGGTCGCGGCGCGCGTGATACCACCGCCGCGACAGGCGCCGTCGAAGATCGCATCGTTGGCCGCGAGTGCCCCCGTGTGGCTCGCGGCGGCCCGGGCACCCTTGTCGGTGGAGCCTCCCTTCACCACGACGACGGGCTTCGTTGCCGCCACGACGGAGAGACGATCCATCAGGGATCGTCCGTCCGTGATGCCCTCGACGTAGGCCAGACACACGGTGGTGGCTTCGTCCCTGCCGTACCACTCGATGAGGTCGGCAACGCCCAGGGCGGCCGCATTGCCAGCCGAGACGGCTCTGCTGATTCCCACGCCCGTCTGGCGCGCGTAGTTCATGAAACTCGAGACGAAGTTCCCGCTCTGACTGGCAACCCCGATCGATCCCCGGGGCGGATGCGGCGCGACGATCTGGGCGCACAGGTCGACCGGGGTCGACACCAGGCCCTGCCCGTTGGGGCCGGCCAGCAGGATTCCGAGTTCGTCCGCCAGGGCGACCAGTTCGGCCTCCATCCTCCGCCCCTCCTCGCCCGCTTCGCCGTAGCCCGCGGAGGTGAGAAAGGCGGCTTTCACTCCCTTGGCCGCGCAGGCCCGCAGCAGATCGGGATTCGCCGCGGCCGGGGTGCACACGAACACGAGATCCACCGCATTGTCGGGCAGGAGCGACACGTCCTTCACCGTGCGCACGCCCAGCACCTCCTCGCCCGCGAGGTTCGTGCCGGCGACGAGACCGCGGTAACCCCCGGCGAGAATGTTGTGGAGCGAGACGAAACCGAATTTGCCCGGATGTGTGGAGGCCCCCGCCACGACCACCCCGCGCGGCTCGAACAAGGCGCGGACTTGGGAGTCGTCGTAGCGCCGCCGCGTCGAAGCGACCGGTGCGACCCTCTCCCCGATCTCCACAAGAGCGTCCACGGCCACGAGGGACCCGTCCGGGAGCACGATGAGCGGGTTGAGATCGACCGCGACCACATCGGGGCGCTCGACAGCGACCCGGGACAGGCCGGCCACACAGCGCGCGAGGGCATCCCGGTCGACCGCCGCCTCTCCGCGAAACTCCTCGAGCAGGCGGGAGAGGCGCAGCGAGGCGGCCATCGAGTGTGCGGTGGCCTCGTCTATCGGCGCCGGACGAAAGACGGCATCACCGATCACCTCGGCCATGACCCCGCCGACCCCGAGCATGACGGTCGGACCGAACTGCGGATCGACGACGAGTCCCGTGATCAGCTCCCGCGTTCCCCGGACCATCCGGGCAACGAGGAGATGCACTTCCCCGTCGTCCGGCGTGGCCCTGTTCAACAGGTCGGTGGCTGCGTCACGCACCGAATCGGCATCGCCCAGACGCAATCGCACCAGGCCCCTCTCGGTCTTGTGGGCGATGGCGTCACCACCGAGTTTGACGGCGACCGGAAAACCGAGCTCAGCAGCGGCAGCCACGGCAGATTCGGCATCGACGACCACCCGCTCCTCGGCGAAGGGAATCCCGAAGGGTCGAAGGAGGTTCTTGGAGTCCCTCTCGGACAGGGTGGAACGCGTCGCCGTCACGGCGACCCACGGTAGCCAGCGCGAAGGGTGGGACACTCCATGGGCATCACCGCCGACGGACAGGTTTGGTTCAGCGGGCCAGGTGCTCCCCCAGGTGTGCGGCCACGAGATCGGGCCGCTCGCCCATCACCAGATGTCCCCCGGGCAGTTCCACCAGGCGTGCCCCCGGAACCACCGATGCGATGTGCCGCGAAGCGGCGATATCGACCCATCGGTCCTCGATCGCTCCCATCACCAGACAGGGGACGCTCACCTCGGCGAGACACTCCTCGATGTCGATGCGCCCGTCCAGTTCCAGGTGTGCGTCAGAACCGGGCTGCACCATGCCTGCAGCCATGTCGAGGACGGATGGCACGAGGGGTTCCATGCTCTCGAGGGTCCCGGCCGTGTAGCCGTCGACGAGGGCATAGTGCATGAAGACATCCGGGCCGAGGGCGATCAAGCGCCGCCACAGCGAGAACGTCAGCCGCATCCGGGCATCGCTGCGGGACCAACCGCACAGCGACGTGACGGTGCGGACCCTGTCGGGATGACGCGCCGCCGCGCGGAGGGCCACCACCGCGCCGAGCGAGAATCCGGTGACATCGAAGAGGTCGTGACCGAGATGATCCATGACCGCCACAGCATCGGCCACGATGCCGTCGATCTCGAGGGGCCCCTCGGGGAGAGTGGACTCGCCCGATCCCGGAAAATCGACCGAGACCCACGCGCGGGGCACCGACATCGCCCCGCGGACCCCGTCCCAGGCGTTGCGGCTCTGCGTCGTTCCATGGAACGCCAACAACGGTGTTCCATCGCCCTCCACGGAAAAACCGACCGTGCGTCCCTCGCGTGCCAGTGTCGTCATGCGCCGAGGCTAATCCCGTCGGTAGCGAGCCAATTCCCCCTGGCTCAGCCGAGCAGGGCCGAGCGGAAGAAATCCAGGACGTGCCTGCGGTGGACCGCCAGATTCTCGGGCGTCATCGCGTCGGAGTCGATGAGGCCCACGATGAAAGGAGCATCCGAGAAGTACGTGAGAATCGCCCCGTAGCCGGTGATCAGAAGATGACGGGCATCGTGTCGGCGAAATTCGCCCGCATCCATTCGACCCTCCAGATAGGCCGCCGCACCGTCGAAATACGGACGAAGAATCGCCGCGAGGTCGATACCCAGATGCGTTCCCCCGTCCAGGGCCTCCCGGCGCATGATGCGCACGTAGTCCGGGGTCTCGGTGAACAGGTCGAAACACACGGACAGGACCATCTCGGCCTTCTCCCATCCCGAGAGTTTCGAGAGAATTGCCGCGTCAAGCCGCTCGAGCCAGTCGGAGAACAGACGCTCGAACACGTCCCCGTAGAGGACCTCCTTGCTGGCGAAATGATGGAGGAGGCTCGGTCGCCGGATCCCGACGCCGGCCGCGATGTCGTTCAGCGAGGTGCCCTCGTACCCGCGCTCGGCGAAACAATGCAGGGCCTCGTCGAGGATCTGGTCCCGAGTGGAACGCAACCCCTCTTCGTGGAGGCCCTGTCCGGCCTCGCTCGACGTCTTCACGAGTGCACCCTATCCCGCGGTGTGCCTACCGACTGGTAGGTAGCGTGTTACGGTCGTTTCATGAACACCTTTCTCACCGCCCTCATCGTGGCTC
>JAULXU010000128.1:0-9087 GCA_032118285.1 Ilumatobacteraceae bacterium | reverse complement strand
TTGGTGGCAGGACGGCTCGGTGCACCGGGCACCCTGGCCGACCGCACCGGAGACGGCGGCGGAGACCGGCACCGATGCCGACGAGGAGTTCATCGAGGCGATCTGTGGCACCATCGCCGCGATCCGACGCGCCAAGACCGAGGCGAAGGTCAGCCAGCGGGCCCCTGTCGAGACCGTGGCGGTCACGGCCCCCGCGGCCGTCCTCGATGCGGTGCGGGCCGGATGGCCCGACATCGCCGACGCCGGATCGGTGGATGCCGTCACCTGGCACGAGGGGCCCCCGGGGAGCCTCGCCGTCGATGTCGCTCTCGCCCCTGCGGACTGACACGGACCCCGAAGACCCCCCGGCTTCCCGTCCCACTACGGTGTCACGGTCATGACCGTCGCTCCCGGCCTCCGCCCCCGCAAGACCACGGTCTTCATCGTGTTCAACCTGGTCCTTGCCCTGACCACCCTCGCGGCCGGCTCCGGACTGCTGTATGCCAACTGGAAACTCGGGAGCCGCAAGGTGATCGCCATCGAACGTCCGGTCATCGAGCAGGAGGAGGGCGGCATCAACCTCACCCTGGAGGACGACTCGCCGCGCAACTATCTCGTGACCGGTGCCGACAACTACACCTGCAACGACCTCAACACCAAGGGAATCGGCAAGCGCGACTACATGGGGGCCCGGAGCGACAGCCTCCTGGTGATCCGCGTGGATCCCCGCACCAAAGCCGTGGCCATGCTCTCGTTCCCCCGTGACCTGTGGGTGCGCATCGGGAACGGGACGAACAAGGGACGCATCAACGGCGCCTACGACTCCAAGAATCCGAACCTCCTCATCCGCACCATCAAGGCCAACTTCGGCATCGACATCGATCACTACGTGAGCGTCGACCTGTGCGCCTTCAAGCACATCGTCGATGCAGTGGGGGGCGTGCGGGTGAACTTCCGATTCAAGGCCCGCGACAACAGTTCGCTCTTCAGGGTCGACCAGCAGAACGTGTGTCTGCTCCTCGACGGCGAGACCGCCCTGCGCTACGTGCGCTCGCGCAAGTACCAGTGGTTCAACCCCGCCACCGGCGCATGGGAGAGCGACGGGGGAGCCGACTACGGCCGCATCGCCCGCCAGCAGGACTTCATCAAGCGGGTGATGAAGAAGTCCCTCGCCGAGGCGCGCACCAATCCGCGCACCGCCGCGAACATTCTCTCCGCGGGGCTGAACAACGTCATCACCGACGACCGCATGACCCCGATGATGCTCCTCGAGCTCGCCGACGCGATGCGCGACTACGACGCGAACGCCACCGGTTCGTACACGTTCCCCGGTACCGGCAAGTCGGTCGACAACCGCTCGGTGATCGAACCCGATTTCAACTCACCGACCGCCAAGGCAATTATGGCGGTGTTCCAGGGCAAGGCGAGCGTGATTGCTCCGACGGGCACAGGCACCACGGTCCCCGGCTCCACGACCGCGACCAACAAGCCCACCGCTTCCACGCTGCCGACGGTGACCATCGAGCAGAAGGAACGGGGAATCGTTCCACCGAACGACCCGAACTGCCAGTACTGAATCAGTCCCTCAGAGCGGTCGAAATGGCCTCCGGCACCGATGCCGGACCGTCCACCGTGACGAGCCGGGCTCCCGTCCGCCGGGCGAACTCGTCGGCCTCATCGCGGTCCGATGCAGGCGCGACCACGACCACCTCGTCCAGAAGAGCCGCCGCGGCCACGGGATCGCCCTCCACTGTCGAACGACAATCCGACAACACGAGGGTGATGCGCCGCGCGGCCCGCGATCTCGACAACTGGCGAGCCGCCTCTGAGAGGGCCCCGGCGAGGTCGGTGGTTCCGTGTCCGCGCAGGGCGAGCACGTCCGTGACGACACGCTCGGAATCCTTCGGCACGTCCTGGGACTTGACCACGACCACCTCCCTGCCGAACACGACGACGCTGTAATCCCCCGGCGCGCGGCTCGCCACCGCCGCGGCGGCGACCGCCGACGCGGCCAGTGGCGCCCCACCCATCGACCCGCTCCTGTCGAGCACGAGACACAGTGCGGTGCCGGGACGGTTCCACCCCCGCACGCGCAGACCCTCGGGATCGACGGGCAATCCGCTGCGAGCGGCGCCGAGGGCGTCGATGCTCGCATCGATGTCGAGGTCCCCCTCCTCGGGAGCGAAGGGCTTGAGCGCCATGCGTCCGGTGCCGCGCCGCGACGCGGTGCCGCGGCGCGCGACCTCGAGCATGAGACGACCCGCGAGACGTCGGGCGAGGATGCGCAGTGCCGGATCGGTGGCGCCGGTGAGGTCGGCGAGCAATGCCAGTGCCTCGTCGGGATCCCGGGACATCGCCTCGTCGAGTGCCGCCTCGTCCAGTTCACCCACCTCCGGTGACACCTGTTCGAAGTTCTCGTGTCGTGCCAGGTCGCGCCGGGAGACGCTGCGCCGACCGGCCTCGGCCACGGCCTCGTCGGCCTGCCTGCCCTCGCGTGTCAGTGGGCGGTCGTCGCCCCGGTCGGGGCCGGGGCTTTTCCCGGGTCGTCGGCGTTCCCCGGGATCGCGAACACCTCGTTCCAGATCTCCGTCACGACGTCCTCAGGTGTGCGCGGGGATCCCTCCCGCACCCGCACGCGTCCCGACAGGGCGACGAGTGCGGCGTCGAGACCCGCCGCCGCGTCGACGGCACCTGCGCCGCGCAGTTCGGCGAGCGAGCGCGCCACCTTGGCCGTGTCGATCGCACCGCGCACCGACGAACCGGAACGGAGGTCGGGGTGATGGCGCGTGCGCCGCACCACCTCCACCACGCGGGCGGTCCAGTCGCGGTCGCAGCCCGGATCGGTGGAGCGCACGACGATCTCCACCTCGTCAATCGCCTCCTGGTACTGCATCGCCACCCGGCACACGCGGTCGTAGACCGCGCCCGAGATGCGCGCCGTTCCCACCGCGTCGAAGGGGTTCATGGCGGCCACGAGACGGAATCCGGGTGCCGCCGCCACACGGCCGAGACGGGGCACGTGGATCTCTCCCTCGCTCATCACTGTGATGAGGACGTTGAGCGTCTCCTCCGGGATGCGGTTGATCTCCTCGACGTAGAGCAGCGAGCCCTCGCGCAGTGCGCTCAGCAGCGGTCCGTCGACGAAGACGTCGGGCGAGTACCCCTCGGACAGCACGCGGGCCGGGTCGAAATGCCCCACGAGTCGCGCCGGGGTGAGTTCGGCGTTGCCCTCGACGAACTCGAATCCGATTCCGAGACCGCCGGCCACCGCGCGCAGCAGCGTGGACTTCCCGGTCCCCGGGGGACCCTCGAGGAGCACGTGACGGTCGGCCGCGAGCGCGGCGAGCACCAGTTCCACCTCGCGGGTTCGACCGACGACGGCGGCCCCGACGATCGGGACCAGGCGGGCGACGTCAGTCATCGACGGCTGCGCCCCGCAGGGCATCTCCGACGCGCATCAACGGCTGTCGCTCGCGGTCAGGACGACGGCACCCGTCAGTAGACGAGCACGCCCCTGATGTTCTTGCCGTTGCGCATGTCCTCGTAGCCCTCGTTGACCCCCTCGAGCGGGTACGTGCGCGTCACGAGACCGTCGAGGTCGAGCTGGCCCTCGCGGTAGAGACCGATGAGCTTGGGGATGTCCGCCCTGGGGTTTCCCGATCCGAACAGCGACCCCACGAGCTGCTTCTCCATCAGGGTGAGGTCGAGCAGGCTCATGCTCGCCCCGCCCGCCTCGAGGGCGGGATGGATGTTCGTGACGACGACGCGGCCGCGCTTCGAGGCGAGCGCCATGGCCTGGCCCATCACCTGGCCGTCGCCCACACCCATGGTCATGATGACCTTGTTGGCCATCGTGCCCCAGGTGACCTGCTGCAGGAGCGGGAGCGCCTCCTCCATCGAGGACGCGACGTGGGTCGCACCGAACTCCATGGCCTTCTCGCGCTTGAACTCGACGGGATCGACGGCGATGATGTGCTTGGCGCCGGCGAGCTTGGCGCCCTGGATGGCGTTGGCACCGATGCCGCCCACTCCCACCACCGCGACGGTGTCACCGGGCGACACGTCGGCGGCATAGACCGCCGAACCCCAACCGGTGACGACGCCGCAGCCGAGAAGGCAGGCCTTCTCCAGCGGGACGTCCTTGTCCACCTTGATGCACGATGCCTCGTTGACCACCGTGTGGTGGGCGAAGGTGCCGAGCAGGCACATCAGGTTGAGGTCCTGACCGTTGGCATGGTGGCGCGAGGTGCCGTCGGCGATCTGACGACCGAGCCCCATGGCCGCTCCGAGGTCGCACAGGTTCTGGTGACCGGTGGAGCAACTGGGGCAGCGACCGCACGACGGGATGAAGCCGAACACGACGTGGTCACCCGGTGCGAGCGCGGTCACGCCCTCGCCCACCTGCTCGACGATGCCGGCTCCCTCATGGCCGCCGATGATCGGCATGGCGAAGGGCAGGTCGCCCGTGACGAGGTGCTCGTCGGAATGGCACATTCCCGACGCGACCAGCTTGACGAGGACTTCTCCGGCCTTGGGCGGGTCGAGTTCGATCTCCTCGATGCTCCACTTCGCACCGACTTCCCACAGAACTGCAGCCTTGGTCTTCAACGGGGGACCCCCTTCGTCCGAACGACCGCCCGGGACGGGCAGTCGGGCAAACCTTAGCCACGGCCCGCTTCCGTTCTCCAAGGGGGGAACCCCGTGACTACGCTCTCCCCATGGACAGAAACGACACCATCGAGCAGACCGCCGACGAGACGAACGCGGCCGCCGACGAGGTCGTCGTCGAGGTTCTCGTCGAGGAAGTGTCGATCGACGGGATGTGCGGCGTCTACTGACGCCGCTGGTGTGACCGGGTCGGTCGGTACCGGCGTGGCCCTCGACCTCGACACCCCCTGTCGGCTCGACCCGCAGGTGGCGCTGCGCCCGGAACCGTTCGGAGCCCTCGCGTACCACTACGGCAACCGACGCCTCGTTTTCCTGCGCCATCCCGACATCGTGAAGGTCGTCGAGGGACTGGGCGAGGGGACCGCCGTGCGCGCGGCCCTCGAGGCGCAGCACGTGGACGAGTCGCGCTGGCCCTCTTTCATCGCGGCGCTCTCCTCGCTCGCGGATTCGGGGATCGTCCGTGTCGTCTGAGGCCCTCGCCGCCCGGATGAAGGAGGGCCTCGACGCACCCATCTGCCTCACGTGGGAGCTCACCTACGCCTGCAACCTGGCGTGCGTGCACTGCCTCTCGAGCAGCGGACGGCGGGACGAACGCGAACTGACGACGGAACAGGCGTTCGCCGTGATCGACGAACTGGCGCGGCTCAAGGTGTTCTACGTGAACATCGGCGGCGGCGAGCCGATGGTGCGCCGGGACTTCTTCCCCATCATCGAGCACGCGGTCGCGAAGGGCATCGGGGTCAAGTTCTCCACGAACGGCGCCTTCATCGACGCCGACAACGCCCGTCGACTCGCCGCCATGGACTACCTCGACGTCCAGATCAGCATCGACGGAACGGACGCGGCCACGAACGACGCGGTGCGCGGAGAGGGTTCCTTCGCCACGGCGATCACCGCGATGGACAACCTGCGCGACGCGGGGTTCGGACCGTTCAAGATCTCCGTGGTCGTGACCCGTCACAACGCCGGTCAACTCGACGACTTCAAGGCGCTGGCGGATCAGTACGGTGCCCAGTTGCGCATCACCCGCCTCCGCCCGTCGGGACGCGGCGCCGACACCTGGCACGAACTGCACCCCACCGCCGACCAACAGGTGGACATCTACCGGTGGCTGCTCGCCCGAGGCGAGGACGTGCTCACCGGCGATTCGTTCTTCCACCTCAACGCGCTCGGCGACCCGCTTCCGGGCCTCAACCTGTGCGGAGCGGGACGCGTGGTGTGCCTCGTCGACCCGGTCGGCGACGTGTACGCCTGCCCGTTCGTCATCCACGGGGACTTCAAGGCCGGGTCCGTCCTCGACGAGGGCGGATTCACCCGCGTATGGCGCGAGTCCGACCTGTTCCTCTCGCTCCGCGAGCCCCAGAGCGCCGGAGCCTGTGCATCGTGCGGCGCCTACGACGCGTGCCAGGGGGGATGCATGGCCGCCAAGTTCTTCACCGGTCTGCCCCTCGACGGACCCGATCCGGAGTGCGTCGTCGGTGCCGGCGAGAAGGCGCTCTCCTCCGTGCCCGTCGCACTGGCCCCGCGTCCGTCGCCCGACCATTCGCGCCCGGCCCGGGTTCCGGTCATCGCCGGAAGGGACGACCGCGCATGACCTGGTGGACCGTCCTCGGGGTGGCGGCACTCGTCGCGGCGTACGCGGCCGGGATGCTGCCGAGCGCCATCGTCGTGGCGCGCAGCAGGGGAGTGGACATCACCACGTTCGGATCGGGCAATCCCGGCGCGAGCAACGTGGCCCGGGCGCTCGGCGCCAGGTGGGGCGTGGTCGTGTTCGCCCTCGACGCCGCCAAGGGGGCGGTGCCCGTGGTGCTCGCGCTGCTGGCAACCCGACCCCTCGCCTACGGGTGCGCGGCGGCGGCAGTCCTCGGTCATGTCTTCCCCGTCACGCGTGGCTTCCGCGGCGGCAAGGGCATCGCCACCGGTGCCGGCGTGCTCCTCCCGCTGCATCCTCCGGTGATGCTCGCCGCGGCCGCAACGTGGCTGCTCGTCGCCAAGGTCTCGAAGCGCGCATCGGTGGCCTCCATCCTCGTGGTCCCCGCCGTCATCGTCGCCGTCGTCGTGCGGGGAACGCCGGGCTGGGAGATCGCCGCGTTGACCGGACTGGCGGGACTCATCGAGATCCGCCACCTCTCCAACATCCGACGGCTCTTCTCCGGCACCGAGCACGCCCTCACCAACGACGTCCGCTGAGGTCCGAGGTGCGAGAGACCTCGCGGGACATCGCCCCGGGCCGACGCATCGTCGTCGTACCGCTCGGCTCCGTCGAACAGCACGGCCCCCATCTTCCCCTCGACACAGACACCCGCATCGCCGTGGCCCTCGCCACGGCCGGCACGGAACGGGCGGGCACCGACGTGTTCCTCCTCGCACCGGCACTGGCGTACTCGGCGAGCGACGAGCACGCATCGTTTCCCGGCACCCTTTCGATCGGCACGGAGGTCACCGCCGGGATGCTGCGCGCCCTGTCCCGGAGTGCATGGTGGGCGGCCGGGATGGTGATCGTGAACGGACACGGCGGGAACATCGATGCACTGGGTCTCGTCGGGGACACGGGTGCACCCCGACGTTCGTGGTCCCCGCGACTCCCGCCGGGCGGCGACCTGCACGCGGGTCGCACCGAGACCTCGCTCGGACTCCATCTTTTCCCCTCCGACGTGCGCCTCGAAGCGGCCGAGGTCGGTGCGCTCGCCGCCGATCCGATGGACGCCGTCGCCCGAATGCGCGCGGACGGTGTCGCCGCAGTGTCGGCCAACGGTGTGCTCGGTGATCCGACCGGAGCGTCGGCACAGGAGGGCGCACGCATGTTCGCGGGGATGGTCGACGACCTGGTCGCCGTGCTCGAGGAGTGCCGACGGACCTGGATCGGGCCCGCCGGGTGACCCTGGAAGCGAGCGTTTCCCAACCCGTCGACGGTCTCGTGCGGGACAGGGTGTGGCACCGCGGGCGGTCGGGGACCGTGCTCGTGGCGGGCTCCCCCGCCACGTTCTTCCGCGTCACCGCCACCGGAGCGGCCATCCTCGACGCACTCGAGGACGACACGGCCCTGCCGACAGGACACGAGGCGCTCACCGATCGGCTCGTCTTCACCGGGGCGGTGCATCCCGATGCCGGCGAACCCTGGCCGCACACCGATCTGACCGTCGTCGTGCCGGTCCGATCTCGCGCAGATGATCCCCAAATCTCGGGCCTCACGTCCTCGCTCGCACCCCTGCGTGTTCTCGTCGTCGACGACGCCTCGCCGGCTCCGGTCGTGCTCGATGACGACGGGGGGCGGGTGAGCGTCCTGCGTCTCGACGTCAACGTCGGCCCCGCCGCAGCGCGCAATCACGGGCTCGCCGCCGTCGGCACCGGGGCCGTCGCCTTCGTCGACGCCGACGTCATGGTGGAGGCAGCGACCCTCACGCGGCTCGCCGGTCATCTGCGACGGGACCGGGTCGTGGCCGCCGCTCCACGCGTCCGCGGCATGCCCGGCGCCGGAATCGTGGCCCTCCACGAGGAACGGGCGTGTCCGCTCGACATGGGTCGGGATCCCTCGTGGGTGCGGGACTCGGCACGAGTGCGTTACGTGCCGAGCGCCTGCATGGTCGCCCGCACGGACGCGCTGCGAGGGGCGGGCGGGTTCGACGAGTCGATGCGCACCGGCGAGGACGTGGACCTCGTGTGGCGACTGGCGAATGCGGGACATCTGGTGCGCTACGACCCGTCGCTCATCGCCTTCCATCGGGCACGCGCGACCCTGCGGCGTGCGCTGGCTCAACGCGTCGGCTACGGCCGCAGTGCGGCGACCCTCGCGCGACGTCACGGCGCGGCAATCGCACCGTTCCGGAGCAGTGCCGTCGATGCCGTCGCCCTTCTCACCCTCGCAGTCGGCGCATGGCTCCCCGGTGTCGTCCTGCTGACGGTCTCTCTCATGATGCGATGCGCACGACTGCTACGACTCGGGGCCCCGCCGCATGCCGCCTGGTCCCTCACGGCCGCGTCGGCGACCTCCCTCATCGCGCACTGTGCCGCGGCCCTCGTGCGCGCGTGGTTTCCCCTCGTGATCGCGGGCGCGATCCTGTCGCCCCGTGCCGGCATCGTGGCACTGCTGGCACTGCTCGTGAGGGCCGCGGCGGCGGTGCGCGTCTCGCGCCCTCGAAGTGCCTGCGTCGCGGCCGTGCTCGGTCCTCTCGGGGACCTCGCCTACTGCGCCGGAGTCTGGCGGGGCGTGATCGCGGAGCGCTCCGTGCGCCCGCTCCTCCCGGTGATCAGGTGGAGGCCGGGATCCGGGCGCTGATGTCGGCGCACTCCCTGCACACCGACTCGGGAACCACACCCCATGCCATGAGCCGGGCGAAGATGATGCACCCGAGACAGACGGCGGCGAACGCCTCGAGTGAGGCGGCAACGACGAGGGCGGCGACGACGGCGCGCGCCGGAGTCTGCGCACCGAGAACGACG
>JAULXU010000127.1:0-15108 GCA_032118285.1 Ilumatobacteraceae bacterium | reverse complement strand
CTCGGGGGCATGGTGCTCGAGGTCGCGGGCAACGTCCTCATGGCCTTCGGCGACTCCTTCACCACCCTGCTCGCCGGACGGATCGTGCTCGGACTCGGCGGCGGCATCATCTATCCCGCCGCGCGCCGGATCATCATCCTCTCCGATCCCGACAACATGGGGTCGAACCTCGGTCGCGTCCTCTCGGCCGACGTCGCCGGATTCGCCCTCGGCCCGGTGCTCTCGGCGGTCACGGTGGGATGGCTCGGCATCGGGGCGCCCTTCATCATCATCGCCCTCCTCGTGGGCGGTCTCATCGTGGCGGTGTCGCGGATCGACATCGTCGAGGTCGACCGAGGTCACGCGCCGCCCCAGCGACTCGCCTTCGACCTCCTCGGGGTCAGGGCCATTCTCGGCGCCGTGGTGATGGGCGTGTCCCTGTTCGTGATGATCGGGACGTTCGATTCGCTCTGGACGCTCGTCATGGCCGACCTGGATGCGCCGTCGTGGGCAGGGAGTCTCGGCATCACGTTCTTCGCCCTGCCCCTCATCGTCCTCGGCCCCATTGGAGGGCGCTTCACCCAGCGCATCGGACCGTTCCGGGCCGCGAGCACCGGACTCACGGTGGGTGCCGTCTTCATGGTGCTCTACGGAGTGCTGCCGTTCCCGATCGTCATGCTCGGAGTCGGCCTGATCCACGGCGTCGTCGACGGAATGACCGTCACGGGAGGATCGGCCGCCGTGGCCATGACCGCTCCGCCGAATCGCCTCGCCTCGGCACAGGGGCTCATGGGCGGCGTGCAGACCCTCACCGGTGGCGTGACGGCGGTGGCCGCCGGGGCCTCCTACGAGGCGCTCGGACGCACACCGACCTTCCTCGTCACCGCGGGGGTGATGATCGTGCTCGTCTGGACCGGGGTGTGGCTCGCCCGCAGCAGCTGGGGCCTGCGCGGCGCACCGACGGTCGCGTCCCCCGCACAGGTCGACTGATTCAGGCCAACCAACCACCGTCGACGACGAATTCGGATCCGGTCGAGTACGAACTCTCGTCGCTCGCCAGATAGAGCGCCAACCGCGCGACCTCGTCGGGCTCGGCCTCGCGCCCCACCGGAATGCGCGTGCGGACCGCCTCGCGCACGCCCTCTCCGGCTTCGGAGAACGTGCGCAGCATCGGCGTGTCGATGATCCCCGGATGGATCGAATTGACGCGCACACCCGTCGCGGCCAGTTCCTTGGCGACGCCCCGGGTCATCCCGCGCACCGCCCACTTCGAGGCGCCGTAGGCGAGGAAACCGGGCGTACCGCTCATGCCCGCGACCGACGAGATGTTGATGATGCTCCCGGATCCGCGCTGCACCATGTGGCCGGCGACGGCCTTCATGCCGAGGAAGACCCCGACCTGATTGATCAGGATCGTGCGCATGTAGGCATCCAGGGTCGTGTCCATGACCGATCCCTGCTCGAAGATGCCGGCGTTGTTCACCAGCACGTCGATCCGCCCGAACGCCTCGAGAGCGGCTCCGGTCGCGGACGTCCATTCGTCCTCGCTCGTCACGTCGTGATGCACGAAGATGCACCGCGTTCCGTCGGGAGAGATCGAATCGGCGGTGCGGCGGCCCTCCTCGTCGAGCACGTCGGTGACGACCACGCGCGCGCCCTCGGCGGCGAAGAGTCGCGCCTCGGCGGCGCCCATGCCGCGCGCTGCCCCGGTGATGAGGGCGACCTTGCCCGAGAGACGTCCGTTTTCCATGGCCGAGTTCTACACCTCGACGGACCCGGCCGCTGACTCCGAACGCACCTGCCACAGCAGGCGCGCGGCCACCGTCACCAGCAGGGCGGCAAAGAGCACGTTCGATGTGCGGTCCGACATCACCGTCGACAACCAGCCACCCACCACCGCGAATCCGACGCCCCCGAGACCCACGACAGCGGCCGCCCGCAGGTCGGTGTTGTTGTTGCGCCGATTGCGCAGGGTGCCCATGATCGAGGTGGGGATGATGACGGCCACCGACGTCCCCTTGGCCAGCGCCGGCGGGAGCGACAGGGCCAGCATCATCGCGGGCACCATCACAACACCCCCGCCAACGCCGAGCAGGCCGGCGAGGGTGCCGGTGGCGAGACCGATGGCGACGAGCACCAGTGCCGAGACCACGGTGAGGGTCGCCCGACCGTTGCCGCTCGACTGGGAGAACAACCTCACTGCCGTGACCACGAGCAGGGCGGAGAACCCGAGCGCCAGGGCCCGATGGGACACCACGTGGATCAGACGGGTGCCGAGGACGGCTCCCGCGACGGCGCCGACCGACAACCACAAGGCGACGGGCCAGTCGACGTTCGACTGCGCCCAGTAGGTGAACAGCGAGGACACCGAGATCGGCAGCACGGCCGCGAGCGACGTGCCGTGGGCCATGCGCTGATCCATACCGACCAGGAGCACGAGACCCGGGACGACGAGGATTCCCCCGCCCACGCCGAACATCCCCGACAGGAGCCCCGCCCCCACACCGACGAGGGCGATGCGGACGATGTCGAGGGGAGGTTTCTCAGCGGTCATGGTCGTCCTTTCGCGGGGCAACATGCTCGCACAACGGAGATGTGCCTACGCTCTCACGATGGCTTCTCGCCGTGGGGGACGGGTCGGATCGTGCGGGCGGGTCGTCGTCCTCGTCTGCGTCGCTGCTCTCGCCGGATGCGCGCCGTCCGTCGACAATCTCGATGCACTCGTGCCGGAGGGGATCCTTTCGCGTCTCGACGCATGGTGCGACGGACCCGCGACCCCGGGCCTCGGAGGCGGAACGTTGTGCATCGACAACGGATTCCGTCTGAATCGCGACGACTTCGCCTTCCCCAACTGGGGCCGGTCGACCGGCGCGGACGGCAACGTGACGATGCAGACGCTCGTCGATCTCTTCGGCAGCGACGCCGTGTGCAGCGACATCTCGCCGGGGACGTGCACCCCGCGACCGGCGGCTCTGCAGATGCTGGAGGAATGGAACAACGCACTCTCCGGTGGACGGTGCGAAGGGATGGCGGCGATGTCCGTTCGATTCCACCTCGACCTCGAGGAGCCTGTGTCGTGGGGCGAGAAGACACTGGACCCCGTCGATCTGGAGGCCGACGATCCCGCCCTCCAATCCCAGCTCGTCTACTGGTGGGCCACGCAGTTCACCCCGGAGGTGGCCTCGCGGGCCGCGGCATCGCGCGCCAAGCCGCCCCTCGTGCTCGTGGAGGAACTCGTGCGCGGACTCGCCGACGGATCAGGGGTGACGCTCGGTCTCTACTCCGGCGGCGCCGGGCACGCGGTGGTTCCCTTCGCGGTCACCCGCCGGGACGGTACCTTCGTCGTCCACGTCGCCGACAACAACGCCCCGGGTGAGCGACGCGAGGTGCTCATCGACCGCGACGGAACGTGGTCCTATCCCCGCGCGGCCCGGAACGTCGACGGCTCGTGGAGGGGATGGACGGGCGGTGCGGGGACGTTCGAGCTGACGCCGATCTCGGCCAGGAGGGGCCCGTTCACCTGTCTGCCGTGCGCGTCGGTGACGGAGAGAAACGGCGCCGACTCCGGCGCCACCGTCGTGACGCTCGCGTCGCGCGACCCTCTGGCACCGGGTCGGCTCATCGTTGCCACCGACGCGGGCACCATCGAGACGGGAATCGGCCGGCCTCCGGGAATCCCCGGCGCGAGCGTGCGCACCGCGAAGGGCGGCGAGTCCCTCGTCGAGGTTCAACTGCCCGCGGGCACCGGCGAAGTGCGAGTGACGGTCGTACCCGCCGAGGGGGGCGGCGTCCCCGGGGACGTGGTGCTCACCGTGCGTCGCCCCGACGGACCCGCCGTGCTCGTCGCCGGCGATCTCGCGCGGAACCCGAGCAGGGAGAAGCGCCCCGTGGTCGTGGCCGACGCCGGAACTCTCGTCGTGACCGCCCCGGACGATGCCGCGGTGAGAGTCAGCCTCGCCGATGGCACCCGTCTCGTGCGCTCCGATCTGCCCGCCGGCCGATCATTCGTCGTCGGGGGAGGCGAGGGAAGTCCCCTCACGGTGGATGCCCTCGACCCGGACGGGCGCACGACGGGCCGGGCGACACTCGAGCCCGCGCCGACGAAGGGAACGATCCTCACCTCTCTCGAGCAGGGTGCGGACGGAATCCGGGTCGTGTCGCGCCCGGCCGACACGGTGCGGATCGAGGGAGACGGCAGGGGCGGACCGACTGTTCCTTCGACAGAACCCCCCACCATCGAAATCACGGCACCCGACTAGGGCGCGGAGCTCACCCCCGGAAGGCGGGAAGAACCTCGGCGGTGAGTCGCGCATATGCCTCGACGCGTTCCGCGGCGGTGCCACCGAGCGTGAAATCGGGAAAGCACACCTCGTCGAAACCGAGCTCGCGATAGCGGCCCACCGCCTCGATGATGGCCTCGGGTCCGCCCACCACGGAACGATCGGCGGGCACCATGGCACGCAGGTCGGCCGCGGCCTTGTCGTCGTCCACGAGGAAGAACAACGCCTGAACGGACCGGTGCACCGTCGCCGGGTCGCGTCCCTCCTTCTCGCACGCCACGCGCAGACGCTCCACCACCGGGGCCGCGGCTTCGGGGGCGCCCCATGTGTTCCACTCCGCGGCGAATCGTGCAGTGAGCCGCAGCATGCGCGGGCTGCCCGTGCCCACGAGGATCGGCAACGGGTCCTGCACGGGTTTCGGATCGCACGGCGCGTCGGTGACCGTGAAGTGCTTCCCGACGAAGGTGGTGGTGTCCGAGCGGAGCATCCCGGAGACGATCTCGATGGCCTCGGCGAAGCGGTCGACCCGTGCCGCCGGCTCGAACAGGTCGATGCCGAACGCACGGTGCTCGTTGACCTGCCAACCCGCCCCCATTCCGAGCACGAAGCGCCCGTTGCTGATGCGGTCGATCGTGGCGGCACGGTTGGCGATGAGGGCCGGATGGTTCATCGTGGTCGGGGTGACGAGGGAGCCGAGACGGATGCGCCCCGTCACGGCGGCGAGAGCCGACAGCACGGCGAAGCACTCGTGGAAGTCACCCCGGACCGTCGTGCCGTCCGATGTGTTGGGCATGTAGTGGTCGGCGTACCAGAAGCCGTCCCACCCGTCGCGCTCGACGGTCGTCGCCAGGTCGCGCACCTCGTCCCACGGGCGCTCCGAGTTCGGCCACACCGAGAATTTCACGTCGTTTCCTCCCGGGTTCCGGTCAGCTCGGGCCTGAGAACATGCCGCGATAGGAGACGGGTCGCCCGGGCGACGTCTCGCCCTCGTAGCGGTTGATCTCGGCGCGGGCCACGACTCCCCAGTGCACCTCGTCGGGTCCGTCCGCCAGCCGCAGCGTGCGCTGGCTGGCGTACATGCGCGCCAGCGGCGTCCACTGCGAAACGCCCGTTCCACCGTGCATCTGGATCGCCTCGTCGATGATCGCGCACGTGCGGATGGGGACCATCGCCTTGATGGCGCTCACCCACACCCGTGCCTCGGCGTTTCCGAGGGTGTCCATGGCCTTCGCGGCACGAAGCACCATGAGGCGGCAGGCCTCGATCTCGATCCGCGCCTTGGCGATGACCTCCGGGTTCTTGCCGAGGCGAACGATGGGCCGGCCGAATGCCTCCCGGGTGAGCCCGCGACGGATCATCAACTCGAGGGCCCGCTCGGCGGCGCCGATGGAGCGCATGCAGTGGTGGATTCGGCCCGGCCCGAGCCGCACCTGGGAGATCTCGAATCCGCGACCCTCGCCGAGCAGCACGTTCTCCTTCGGCACCCGCACGTTGTCGAAACGGAGGTGCATGTGGCCGTGCGGTGCATCGTCCTCGCCGAAGACCTCCATCGCGCCGAGGATGCGGACCCCCGGAGTGTCCATGGGCACGAGGATCTGGGAATGCTTGCGGCTCGGGGGGCCGTCGGGACTCGTGAGGACCATGACGATCATGATCTTGCACCGCGGGTCCCCGGCTCCGGAGATGTAGTACTTCTCTCCGTTGATGACCCATTCATCCCCGTCGAGTTCCGCCAGACACTGGAGATTCTTGGCGTCAGACGATGCGACGTCGGGCTCGGTCATGGCGTAGGCCGAGCGGATCTCGCCGTTGAGGAGCGGGGCGAGCCACTTCTCCTTCTGTTCCTTCGTGCCGACGCGCTCGAGAACCTCCATGTTTCCCGTGTCGGGTGCCGAACAATTGAGGCACTCCGATGCCAACGGGTTCTTGCCGAGCTCGACGGCGATGTAGGCGTAGTCGAGATTCGACAGACCCTCCCCCGTCTCGGCGCTCGGGAGGAAGAAATTCCACAGGCCCCGGGCCTTGGCCTTGGCCTTCACCGACTCGAGGAGCTCGAGCTGCCCGGGTGCGTACGACCAGCGGTCGGCCCGACCCTCTCCGAGTTCGTAGAAACGCTCCGTGACGGGCTCCACCTCCTCGGCGATGAACTTCTTCACCGCGTTGAAAAGCGGAATGGCCCTCTCGGACATGGCGAGATTGAGGGCGTCGTCTGTTTCGACCCCCGAGTGCATTCCCGGCTTGGGCATGGCCCCTCCTTGACGTCGCGCACGGACCGCCTCAACGCGGACCCCGCGTCGATGACCCTAGTTCGCAGGACCCGAGCGCCCGCCAGGGGAGCCGGTGGCCCGTCCATCGGTAATGTCGTGCGGACGACGACGGGAGGGATCGACGTGACGACGACAGGAACCGGTCCGAAGCCCGCATCCGAACACACGCGCGCACACAACGCGGCGGCCACGACCCCCGCCGACGACGGGGACTTCCTCCGCGCCCGACGCGGGTTCATCGCCGCGCTCGCCGACACCCGCATCACCGACGCCGAGGGTCGCAGGGTGCACGACATCGGCGAGCACGCCTTTCTCTTCGGCGACGATCCGGCGCCCGACACGGTGCATCCCAGCCTGTGGCGACACGCGCGCCTGAACGCCCACCACGGTCTCTTCGAGGTGGCACCCGGCGCGTGGCAGGTGCGCGGCTACGACATCTCGAACGTCACGTTCATCGAGGGACGCGAGGGATGGATCGTCATCGATCCGCTCACCAACGAGAACACCGCACGGGCGGCCCTCGGTCTCGTCTCGGAGCACGTCGGCCGGCGACCGGTCACCGCGGTGATCTACACGCACTCCCACGCCGACCACTTCGGGGGGATTCTCGGGGTGACGACGCGGGAGGACGTGGACGCCGGACGCTGCCGCATCATCGCCCCCGTCGGTTTCCTGCAGGAGACCGTCGGCGAGAACGTCATCGCCGGGCCGGCGATGTACCGGCGCGCCGCGTACCAGTTCGGGCCGCTTCTGCCCGCGTCCCCGACCGGTCACGTCGACTCCGGCCTCGGAAACTCGACCCCCGTCGGGGCCCCCGGCCTCATCGCACCCACCGAGGACATCGTGCGCACGGGTCAGGTCCTCGAGGTGGACGGGGTGCGCATCGAGTTCCAACTCACGCCGGAGACGGAGGCACCGGCCGAGATGAACTTCTTCTTCCCCGACCGGGGCTGGCTGTGCATGGCGGAGAACTGCTCGCACACCATGCACAACCTGGTCCCGATCCGCGGTGCGCTCGTGCGCAACGCGCTGGCCTGGTCGAAGTACATCGACGAGGCCATCCGTCTCTTCGGCGCGCGCACCGAAACCTGCTTCACCTCCCACAACTGGCCCCGGTGGGGAAACGACGACATCATCGGCTTCCTCACCCTGCAGCGCGATCTCTACAAGTGGATGCACGACCAGACCATGCGACTGGCCAACAAGGGCCTCGTGCCCGCGGAGATCTCCGAGGAACTCGCCCTTCCGGAGGAGTTCCTCGCCCACGACCACACCCGCGGCTACTACGGCGACCTGGTCCACAACTCCAAGGCCGTGTACCAGCGCTACCTCTCCTATTACGACGGGAACCCGGCGAACCTCCACCGCCTGCCGCCGGTGGAGGCGGGGCGCCGCTGGGTGGAGATCGCCGGGGGCCCCGATGCCCTCCTCGCCGCCGGACGCCGCGCCTTCGAGGCCGGCGACTACCGCTGGGCGGCCGAGGTCCTCAATCACCTGGTCTTCGCCGACCCCTCCCACGTCGCCGCGAGGGAACTGCAGGCCGACACGCTGGAGCAGCTCGGGTATCAGGCGGAATCCTCGACCTTCCGCAACGCCTACCTCATGGGAGCGCAGGAACTGCGCAACGGTCCCCCCCGACCCGCGGGATCGCCGGTGCGCGGTCGCGGTCTCCTGATGGCGATGACGGTGGAACAGGTCTTCGACACCCTCGCCGTGCGGCTCATGTCGGAGAACCTCGCCGGCGTGAGCGTCGCGACCAATTGGATCTTCACCGACACCGGGGAGCGCTGGACCATCGGCATCTCCCACCGCACGCTCTTCGCCTCGCCGGACAGCACCCACCCCGCGCCCGACGCGACCGTCACCCTGACGAGGTCCGAGCTGCTGTCGGTCATCGTTCAGGACACGACCTTCGCCGACGGCATGGCCACCGGCCGCATCTCGGTCGACGGGGATGCGGCCGCATTGCTGCGGATCTTCGGCAACCTGGACGTCTTCACCGGCGCCTTTCCCATCGTCGAACCGTGAGGAGCACGCCATGGCCCATCCAGTGACCGCACCGGCCATGCAGCGGGCCATGCGCCTGCTCCAACAGCGCGTGACGCCGGCCGTTCTCGTCTCTCCGCTCGACTTCGAGGTGCACGCCACCGAGGAGTGGTTCGAGTCGCCCGGTCACGACGTCGCGACCTCCTCGCCGCTCGCGCCGTTCACGCTCGGATCGAAGTGGGGACGACCCTGGCACACGCGGTGGTTCCGGCTGCAGGCCGTCGTCCCCCCGTCACTCGCCGACGAGGAACTCGTCGCCCACATCGACCTCGGCTTCATCGGACGCGGCGACGGATTCGAGGTCGAAGCCCTGGCCTGGATCGACGGCCGGATCGTGCAGGCGGTGCAACCCGACCGCCGACTCGTGCCCCTCGGTCGGCGCACGGTGGGTGACACCGTCGAGATCTGGCTGGAGGCCGCCGCCACCCCGATCATCGCCGGCCACGAGTTCGGGTACGGCCCCACTCCCATGGGCGACCCCGCCACCGCACCCGAGGCACCGATCTACCGCCTGCGCACGGCGTGCCTCGCCGGGCGCGATGCGGGACTGGCCGAACTCGAACTCGTCCTCCATGCCGCGATCGATCTCACGATGGACCTCCCCGAGCACAGTCCGCAGCGGGCACGGCTCTTCGCCGCACTCGAGCGCTGCGGCACCGCCCTCGACGTGAACCGTCCCCGGGAGACCGCCGCCGCCGCGCTCGCCGCCCTGCGACCGGTGATGTCGATCGGCAACGGACCGAACGCGCACCGCATCGTCGCCACGGGACACGCCCACCTCGACACCGCCTGGCTGTGGCCGATCCGCGAGACCCGCCGCAAGGCGGTGCGCACCTTCGCCAACGCGGTGGGTCTGCTGGACGAGAACCCCGACTACGTCTACTGCCACAGCCAGGCGCAGCACTACGCCTGGGTCGCCGAGGACGCGCCGGACCTCTTCGCCCGCGTGCGTGAGTTCGTGGCCGCGGGACGGTGGGAGGTCGTGGGCGGCATGTGGGTCGAGACCGACCTCAACCTCCCCGACGGCGAGAGCCTCCTGCGCCAACTCGTGAAGGGTCAGGCGGCGTTCCGCGGATGGTTCGGATCGAGGTGCACGGGTGCCTTCCTTCCGGACGACTTCGGCTATCCGGCCGGCCTCCCCCAGATCGTCGCCGAGGGCGGCTGCAGGTGGTTCTTCACCCAGAAGCTCAGCTGGAACGAGACGAACAGGTTCCCCCACCATTCGTTCTGGTGGGAGGGACTCGACGGCACCGCCGTCTACGCCCACTTCAGTCCGGTCGACACCTACAACGCCATCATGAATCCCTCGCAGCTGCGTTTCGCCGAGCGCAACTATGCCGACCACGCCGGATCGGACTCCTCGCTCGTGCTCTTCGGCCACGGTGACGGCGGTGGCGGCCCCACGCGCGAGATGATCGCCCGCGCGCGACTGGCCGCCGACCTCGAGGGTGTGCCGCGGGTGTCGATGGGGCGTGTCGACGGGTTCTTCACCGGTTCGCTCGCGACCCACGGCCCCGTCGCGCCGCGGTGGGTGGGCGAGATGTACTTCGAGAAGCACCGCGGCACGTACAGCACCCAACTGGGGACCAAGCAGGGAAATCGCACGAGCGAGCGCCTCCTGCACGAGGTCGAACTGTGGGCCGCCGCCGCGGGCCGCGACGTGCCCGTGCTCGACGCGCTGTGGAAGCGGGTGCTCACCCAGCAATTCCACGACATCATCCCGGGTTCCTCGATCGCCTGGGTGCACGACGACGCGGAACGGGAGCACCGCGAGGTCGCCGATGCCTGCGAGGGCATCCTCTCCGACCTCCTCTCGCCCGCCGGCGGCGGCGCTCCGCACGCGGTCAACCCCGCATCCGTGCGCTTCACCGGCGTGGTGGACGTCGACGGGTCACCCGCGTGGGCCGACGTTCCTGCACTCGCCTGGGCACCCGTGCACATCTCCCTCCCGGACGACGTGGCGCCCGTCGGCGTGCGACGGGATCCGGACGGTTCGTTGCTGCTCGACAACGGCACCCTCAAGGTGCGCATCTCGGCGGACGGACACCTCGCATCGCTCGTCGGACACGGACGCGACGTGCTCGGGGGGCGCGACGCGCGGCTCGTCCTGAGACCCGACACCCCCGCCGAGTACGACGCCTGGGACATCGACCGGGCGGACGCCGACTCACCGGCCGTTCCCGTGGATGCCGTCGGTCCTCCCCGAGTCGTCCTCGAGGATCCCCTGCGCGTGGTGGTGGAGACGGAACTCGCGACGGCATCGTCGCGCTTCGTCCTGCGCCACGTGCTGGATGCCGGTGCCGATCGTCTCGACGTCGTGCTCGAGGCGTCCTGGCACGAGTCGGAGCGGCGTCTCCAATGGGTGCTGCCCGTCGACCTCCTGGCCCGCGAGGCGGTGATGGGCACGCAGTTCGGCCACGTGCGCCGTCCGCGGCACGCGAACACCACCTGGGACCTGGCCCGTTTCGAGACCTGCGGACACCGGTGGGCCTCGTGCGCCGAACCGGGCTTCGGTGCGGCGATTCTCGCCGACGGTCCGCGGGGCTACGACGTGCGCGGAGACGCGCTTCGGCTCACGGTGCTGCGCTCCCCGCGCTTCCCCGATCCCGAGGCCGACCGCGGCGACCGGAGAATCACCTGGTCCGTGGCGCCGCTTCCCGGTGATCCGGTGCTCTCGGGCATCGAGGAGATCGCCGCAGCCATGGCGTGCCCTCCGCGCGTCGTCTCCGGCGCCCCCGCGGTGGCTCCCCCGGGGATCGAGGTCTCGATTCCCGGTGTGCTCGCCAGTGCGGTGAAACCGGCCGAGGACGGCTCCGGCGATCTCGTCGTGCGCCTGTGGGAGACGCGGGGTTCGCGCACGGCGGGGCGACTCGTCGTCGCATCCCGCACCGGGGCGGAACTGCGACCCTGCAACGCACTCGAGGAGCCCGTCGGTGACGCCGTCACGACGCATCCCGACGGCGGCTGGGCCCTGTCGCTCGATCCTTTCCGCATCCTCACGCTGCGCCTCACCGGGCCCTGATCATCGGGGCGCGTACTCGTCGCGCAGATCCTTCTTGAGCACCTTTCCGGTGGCGTTGCGCGGCAGTTCCTCCGCGCGCCACAGCACGATGCTCGGCACCTTGAAGGGGGCGAGTCGGGAGGCCAGGTGGGCCAGCAGCGACTCCTCGGCGGCGGGCCCGTGGCCGGGCTCGGGGACCACCACCGCGGCGACCTCCTCGCCGAGCACCTCGTGGGGAAGACCGATGACCGCGCAGTCGAGCACGCTCGGGTGCTCGAACAGGACGGTCTCCACCTCGACGCAGTACACGTTCTCGCCGCCCCGAAGCACCATGTCCTTGATGCGGTCGACGACGTACAGATACCCGTCCTCGTCCACGTAGCCGGCGTCACCGCTGCGGAACCATCCCCCACCGAACGCCTCTTCGGTGGCCTCGGGTCGGTTCCAGTAACCGCGCACGTTGTTCGGCCCCTGTATCCACACCTCCCCCACGGTGCGCGGGGGCAGGGCGTCACCGTCGGGTCCGCTGATGCGCACGTCGGTGCCCACCGCGGGCAATCCCACACTGTCCTTGCGGGCGAAATACGCCGCGCCCGAATTGGCCACCACCCCGCCGGTGGTCTCGGTGAGCCCGTAACCGTTGCCCGCGTTCACCGCGCCGGAAAACACGGTCTCGATGCGGGCCACGAGATCCGGCGGAACGGGTGCACCACCCTGGCTGATCGCCACGAGGCTCGACAGGTCGTGGTGCGGGAAGTCGGGATGCTCCATGAAGGTGCGCACGACGGTGGGAACGCCTCCCAACGAGGTCAGTCGGTGCCGTTCCACGAGGGCGAGTGCCTCGCCGGCGTCCCATTTGTGCATGGTGGCGATGAGCGCACCGTTGCGGGTGTTGGAGATCATCCCGCACAATCCCGCGATGTGGAAGAAAGGAAACGTGGAGAGCACGCGGGGCGGCGGCGGCGGGATGGGCGGCGGAGCAGGCGGCCAGTTCCCGACCATCGCCTGGGCCAACGCCACGGAGAATGCCGAGTTCATGAAGTTCGTGACGTAGTTGCGCTGCGTGCCGAGCGCACCTTTCGGTCGGCCCGTCGTGCCCGAGGTGTAGAAGATCGTCGCCGCGTCGTCGGCCCCCGGCCGGGCCTCGGGCAGCGCAGCACCCGTCCGCCCCGTGGCCTCCTCCCACGCGACCGTCCCGGCCCGTGCCGGGGCACGCACCACCACCACGTTCTCGACTCCGGTGTCCGCGAGGAGGCCGGCATCGAGGCGTCCGAGCCGCTCCCCGTCGAGCACCAGGGTGCGGGCGCCGGAGTCCTCGATGGCGAAACGCAGTTCGTCCGTGACCCACCAGGCGTTGAGACTGACGACGACGGCACCGATGCACTGGGCCGCCCAGAAGGCGACGGCCCATTCGGGGTAGTTGCGCATCCCGATCGCCACCCGGTCACCGGCCCGCACCCCGCGCTCGGACATCCATGTGGCGAGGGAGCGCACCTGTCGGTCGACCTCCCCGTAGGTCAGAATCTGCTCGCCGAAGACGAAGTAGGGGACGTCACCCCGGCCCGCGGCATCGAGCCACACCTCGCGCAACGACGCGGGCGCATGGCGGAACACCCGCAGCGGGATTCCGTCGATGTCGCGCATCTCGAGCTCGAAGGGCGAACCCTCCCCCGTGAGCATCGAGATGGCCTCCCCCCTCGTGACCATGTCGAAGGACCGTAGCAACGCCACGGCCCCGGTCGATCACCCTGGGTGCGGTCTCCCCCGACGGCCGGCGGCACGCATCATCACCTCGGCCAGGTCCGCGGTCGAGACCCCGGCCAGCGTCGGCAGGACGCGGAGCGGCACATCGGGGTCGGCACTCGCAGGCACGTCGACGACGTGGGGCACGGCCACCACCATGCACCCCGCCGCCAGGGCCGACGCGACTCCGGTCGGCGAATCCTCGATGGCGAGGCACTCCGCGGGATCGACTCCCAACCTTCGGGCGGCGAGGAGGTAGGGCTCGGGATGGGGTTTGCCCCGCTCGACGTCGTCGCCGACGACGACGACATCGAAGGAATCGGCGGGAAGGGCGTCGACGACCTCGTGGGCGAAACGACGCCAGGACATCGTGACGAGGGCGGTGGGCACGGGGACCGCGCGCAGATCGGCGAGCAGCTCGCGCGCGCCGGGTCGCCATGGCACCTCACGACGGATGCTTTCGACCACCCGGTCGAGGAGCATCTCGACGATCTCGTGTGGCTCGCGATCGACACCTCCGTGGAGTCTCATGTACCGCCCGGAGTCGAGCAGATCCGATCCCACCAGGGCCCGCGCGTGCTCATCGGACCACGTTCCCCCGTGACGCTCCACGATGTCGTACTCGGCGGCGATCCAGTACGGCTCGGTGTCGACGATCGTGCCGTCCATGTCCCACAGGACCGCACGTGGATGGCGCCGGTCGATCATGCGGGTTCCACGATAGGGGGGCGTCACTACAGTCGGGAAGAATGCGTTCCTCGTCCCGCTTCCTCGTCCTCCTCGCCGCGTCGTCGGTCCTGGCGACGGCCTGCGGGACGGACCCGGGCGCGGAGGTCAGCCGTCGCGTCCCGCGCGTCGTCGACTCCGTGCCCCACGACGTCACGGCCTTCACCCAGGGTCTCGAGATGCACGACGGGTTGCTGCTCGAGGGCACGGGACGCTACGGCCTCTCGGACAGGCGCATCGTCGACCCCGGCGACGGTTCCATCCTCGCGAGGCTCATGCTCCCCGCGTCGCACTTCGGCGAGGGCCTCACCGTCGCCGACGACCGCGGCTTCCATCTCACCTGGCGCGAGGGCATCGTCCACGTCTTCGACCCCGTGTCGCTCGACGGTATCGGTACGTTCACCTACGTCGGCGAGGGATGGGGCATCTGCTGGGACGGCCAGCACCTGGTGATGAGCGACGGTTCATCGGTTCTCGTGCGCCGGGATCCCGGCGACTTCTCGGTGATCTCCGAGATCGAGGTGCGCCTCGAGGGTCGTCCCGTGGACCTCCTCAACGAGCTCGAGTGCACCACCGACCGCATCTGGGCCAACGTGTGGAGAACGGCCACCATCGTGGGCATCGACCCGCGCACGGGCATCGTGCACGACGTCATCGACGCCTCCTCCCTGGTGCCGTCCGGTCTCGGATCCGACGCCGTCCTCAATGGCATCGCCCGCGACCCGGTCGACGGATCCTTCTGGCTGACGGGCAAGCTGTGGCCGACCATGTGGAAGGTCCGCCTCGACTGAGCGACCGCACCGCCCGGTCACACGCCCGTGGAAGAATGCCCCGGTGACCGACGTTCCCGTGTACCTCTCGCCCTCCTCCATCGGGACGTACCGGTCGTGCCCCCAGAAGTTCAAGCTCTCGCGCATCGATCGCATCCCCGAGCCGCCCACCTGGGCCACGCAGCTCGGCACCTTCGTGCACGAGGTACTCGAACACCTCTACCAGCAACCCGCCGAGTCCCGCACCGTCGACGGGCTGCGTGCTCTGGCAGGACGACTGTGGACCGACCACGAAT
>JAULXU010000126.1:0-1850 GCA_032118285.1 Ilumatobacteraceae bacterium | reverse complement strand
TTTGTTCTTCGCCTTCGCCGGCTACGCGCGGCTCGCCACCCTCGGCGAGGAGGTCGTGGATCCCGCGCGCACCATCCCGAGGGCGATTCCCGTCGCGCTCGGCATCACCCTGGTGGTCTATGCGGTGGTGGCCGTGTCGGTGCTGGCGGCTCTCGGTCCGGAGCGTCTCGCCTCCGCGACGGCTCCGCTCGATGCTGCGGTGCGTTCCGGCAGTTTCGATGTGCTCTCCCCGGCGGTGCGCGCCGGAGGAACCCTCGCCGCGCTCGGGGTGCTGCTGTCGCTGGTGGCGGGTGTGGGGCGCACGATGTTCGCCATGGCCGAACACGGGAACATGCCACGGCTGCTCCGGGCCGTCCATCCGCGCCATCGGGTGCCGCACCGTGCCGAGGTGACGGTGGGGGTGGTGGTGACGGTGGTCGTGCTGGCCGGGGACGTGCGGGGGACCATCGGATTCAGCTCGTTCGCCGTACTCCTCTATTACGCGGTGACGAACGCGTCGGCATGGACTCTTCGAGCCGACTCCCGCGCGTTCGGTCGAGCCGTCGCCGCCTGCGGACTCGTGGGGTGCGTGGTGCTGGCGTTCACCCTGCCCACGGCGAGCGTCGTGGCGGGATCGTCCGTGTTCATCGCGGGGGCACTCTGGTGGGGGGTGGTCGGGCGTCACCGGTCCGCACGGGGTGATAGACCCGCACCATGAAGGAGCCCCCGTTCGGTGCCGTGATCGCGGCGTGCTGGGCCGTCCTCAGCCTGATGACCCGCTGGACCTCGGACGACACGCTGTTCCCGATCTTTCTCGGCCCGCGTCTGAGCGACCCTCCCGGTGTGCGGCTTCTCGACCCCGACCTTCTCCGCACGTTCAACAGGCCCCGGCTCGGGGATTTTTCGTTGATGTCGGTGCTCACCGTCGCCATGGGGATCCTCGCGGTCCTGTGCATCGTGCGATTCCGACGTTCCGTCGCCGGTGGAGCGGTCGTGCTCGCAGCCGTGCACGTCATCTCGAATTTCGTCGTGCTCGGTGACGTGTACGGCGAGTACCGGGGTCAGCCCGACGAGTGGATGCCCCTCTTTTCCAAGATCATCCTCGGATCGGCAGCCCTCGCCATCGGGGCGGTGCTTCTCGCGCGGCAATGGCGCAGCCGACAGCCGGACACGTCCACGACCTGACCGGTTTGCGAGAATGGGACCATGTCCCTCCGTGGCACGGCCTACGTCGCCGGCATCTACGAGCATCCTCGGCGGGAGATCCCCGACCGCACGGTCTTCGACATCCACACCGAGGTGGCCCTCGGTGGACAGCACCGAGACGGGCGGCTCGTCGTACCTGGCCCACGTGGGACATGCCGCAGCCGCCATCGCGCTCGGCAAGTGCTCGGTCGCCCTCGTCACACTGGCCGGCAAGCCCCGCACCCCGGACGGGCGCGTCATGTTCATGGCCGGGCCCGAATCGGCATTCGAGTCGGCTTGGGGCCTGGGTGGTGCCCCGCACACGTACGCCCTCGCGGCGCGACGTCACATGCACGAATACGGAACCACCTCGCGCCAACTGGCCGAGATCAAGGTCGCCGCCAGCATCCACGCCCAGCACAACCCGCATGCGTTCCTGCGCAACGTGGTGACCGTGGACGAGGTGCTCGAGTCGCCGATGATCGCCGACCCGCTGCATCGACTCGACTGCTGCGTGGTGACCGACGGTGGCGGTGCCCTCGTCATCGTGTCGCCCGAGATCGCGCGCTCGCTCGGTCGCACGAGCGCCAAGGTGCTCGGCCACGGCGAGACGGTGAAGCACACGAACAACGGCCGCATCGACCTCACCCACACGGGTGCGCTGTGGACGGGTCCCCAGGCCTTTG
>JAULXU010000125.1:0-3730 GCA_032118285.1 Ilumatobacteraceae bacterium | reverse complement strand
GACATTGGTGGCGCTCGCGGCCGGCGGGCCACTGCCGGGTGCCGGCGACGGAACCGACGGTCGCGACTCCTTCCGTGCCTCACTCGTCGCGGGCGACACCGTCGCCGAACTGGAGGTGCTGCCCGCCGCCGCGGGAACCGCGGAGGTGCACGTGTATCTCTCTCCCCCCGGGGGCATGCTCGCCCCGGCCGAATCGGTGACGATGACGATGGCCAGTCCCGGGCTCGGCCTCGCCGTCATGCCGGTCGCGCTCGTGGAGGCCGGACCCAACCACTGGTCGGGTGTCGTGCTCATCCCCTATGCGGGGGAGTGGCTGCTCGACATCGTCTCGACGACGGCCGATGGGACGACGTCGCGCTTCGTCGCGACCGCGCCGGTCACCGAGTGACGGGGCGAACGGCGATCCACATGACATGGTGGCCGAGACCGGTCGCCTCGTCGACGAATCCGTCCCCCTCGATGCACCAGCCGAGCTTCTCGTAGAAGGGAGCGGCCGTGTCGCGCGCCGCCGCCCATGCGATCGATGCGCCGCACATCGCCGCGCGGTCGAGACCCGCCGCGAGGAGGAGCGCACCCCATCCCCGGCCGCGATGCGACTCGCGCACGGCCATGCCGCGCAGTCGCACCGCGGTTGCATCGGGCCGCGCGGGGAAGGTCTCCGACATCCAGGTCGACACCCCGACGATCTCGCCTGCGACCTCCACCCCGAGGTGGACGGTGTCCGGCCGGTCGTCGCGCTCGTACCGGGGGTCGCTCGAGGGTGTCCCGCGCCGCAGCACCGCGGAACGCACCGTGAGCACGACCTCGAGGCCGGGCTCCACGATGCGGTGCGGAGCCGCGCGATTCACGGGACCCGCAGGTCGGCGGGCCGCACGGAGGACCCTCCGGCGCGCGAACTGGCGTACATCGCCTCGACGACGCGGTGCGCCTCCAAGGCGATCGAGAAGTCGGGATGCGCCGCCACCTTGTCGAGCGCGGCCCGCACGAAGGCGACATCGGGGTTCGGGTCGATCGGTGCCAGCGCCGCGGTGCGCGCGACGAGATCGTCTCCGCCGAGTTCGCCCGTGGTGCCGTCGGCATCGCTCCAGGTGACGGGTCCGAACCAGTCGTCACCGGCGATGATGACGGTGCGCCGTTCGCAGAACACCTCCACCCTGCGCAGGCTCGGTCGCGAGAGATTGTCGTGCCACACGGTGGTGAGGGTGCCGACCGCACCGTTCGCGAATCGGATGGATGCGGCCACGGCGTCGTCGATGCCGTCGAGGCCGTGCCGGTAGGTGGCGCGGGCGCTCACGTCCTCGATGTCACCGACGAGGAATCGCAGCATGTCCACGTCGTGGATGCTGTGCTCGAGGAGCGTGCCGGCGCCGGCCTTCGACGCGTCGGCGCGCCACGTCGAGTTGTAGTGGCCCTGGACGGGGATGAACTGGTCGTCGCGGAACACGACCGACATCGGCGCGCCGGCGGCAGGGTCGGTGATGAGCTCGCGCGCCCACAGATAGGCCGGGGACCGGCGCAGGATGAGACCGCACTGGTGGGGGAGGCCGGATTCCGCCGCGGCGCGAGCCATCGCCGTGGCGCCGGGCAGGTCGACAGAGAGGGGCTTCTCGCAGAAGAAGGGCCGGCCGGCGGCGATGCACTTGTCGACGAGCCGGGCGTGCTCGCTCGTCCAGGTGCAGATCCACACCAGGTCGCTGCCGGCGATGACCTCGTCCTCCGAGGCCACCACCGTGGACCCCGAGGCGGCGGCGAAAGTCGCGGCACGGGCGGGGTCGAGGTCGAACACCGGCCCGCGGACGATCTCCACGGGGGAGCGGCGCAGCATTTTGGAATGAAACGTGGCGATGTGGCCGGTGCCGATGAAACCGACGACGGGAGGGTTCGACATGGTTCCCACGTTAGATGCGCACGGCGCTCAGAGCGTCCGGGCCCCGAGGACGTGGAGCACCTGACGGCGCGACCTGCACAACAACGGCCAGCGCTGCCAGGCGGGCATGTTCGCTCCCCATCGGGGTCGCACTGTCTCCTCGAGGAGCTCGAGTCCCGCCTGCCGGTACATCTCGAGCCACGAGGCCCGGCTCCGGAAGCGCACGCCCTCGCCCGCGGTGTTCGCCCCGAGCAGGCGCGCCGGGACGGCCACGAGACGGTTGGCGGTGATCCGGAAGATGAGCCGGCCGGTGGTGTCGGTGCCGAGCATCGGCTCGTAGAGGTTCTCCACGACGCAGACCGTCCCGTTCGGGCCGAGCAGCCCCCGCACCCGGGAGAGGGCATCCACCTGGGCGCGATCGGTGGCATCGAGGCGCCGCGCGACGAAATGGTGCACGACCGTGCGCAGAACGACCATGTCGAAGGGTCCCTCGGGCAGGTGAGAATCGACGGTTCCCGTCACGTAGTCGACGCCCGGGTGAACCCGGCGGTGTGCCACGGCCGAGACACTGGGGTCGAGGACGGTGACGCGCACATCGCGTGTTGGGCAGGCCTCGATGAGGGCGACGGCGAAGGCGCCGATGCCGCCCCCGATGTCGAGAACGCGCGCCGGTCCGGGCGCCATGTTCGCGATGCGCCCGGCCAGTGCCACCACGTCGAAACTCGCCGTCGAGGTTCCCGCCGACCACTCGATGAACTTGGCGTCGGACTTCTCGTCGCGGAGCGGCGCGCCGGCAGTCCTCTCGTCCACGGCTCGAACCTAATCCGCGGCCGATGCCGATCGACTCAACGGGGTGCGGATCGCGATGCCATGGCGAAGCCGACCACGAGCACCGCGACGACGCCGGCGGAGAGGGCGAATCCTGCCTGCTGGAGAAGGGGACCCGCGCGACCCATGAGCGACGCCACCGCCACCGGGATCGTCATCGAGTCGGAGCGGGCGAGGAACGAGGTGGCTCCGAACTCCCCGAGCGACACCGCCGCGCCGAGCCCCCACGCGCGCGCCAATGCGGGGCGCAGCGGGGGTGCAGCCACGAGGAGCCAGGCCCGTGCCGGTCCGGCGCCGAGATCCGCGGCGGTGTCGAGAAGCACGTCGTCGACCGCCCGCACCGCGGGACCCACCACCCGCACCGCCAGGGGCAGGGCGATGACGGTGTGCACGGCGGGGACGAGCCAACCCGAGGAGCGCCAGTTCACGGGGTCGACGTCGAAGGCGAGCACGATGCCGAGTCCGAGTGCGACGGCACTCGTTCCCGCCACCGCGAGCGACATGGTCTCGAGGAGGCCGGGTCGGGCGCGGCGCACCGTGAGGAGCGCGAGTACGAGCACGAGCGTCCCTGTGACGAGGGCGAAGGTCACCGAGCGCATGACGACGGCCGGAACGTCGACCCCGACGCCGAGCAGGCTCCCGTCGCCGAGGGCCCGCCAGCCGGACAGCGTCCACCGTCCGTCGAGGCGCAGCGACCGCACGACGACGAGGACGAGGGGAGAAGCGACGAGGACGGCCATCGCCGACCCGACAAGCGGGGCGGCCCAGCGCACGACGGGTCGACCCCCGGTGAGGACGCGGCCCGCCGCGCCCACCAGCGGGGCAGTGCGTCCGCGCCGGGCGAGGACGAGCGCGACCGCGACGACGACGAACTGCACCGCCGACAGTGCGACGGCGATGTCCGTGCGACCGAGCCGCACCGCCTGCACGAACACCTCCGTCTCGATGGTGCGCATCGCCGCGTCGCCCAGCACCGTGGGCACCGAGTACGTGGTCATGCAGAAGACGAACACCAGTGCCGTCGCCGAGAGGACC
>JAULXU010000124.1:0-1839 GCA_032118285.1 Ilumatobacteraceae bacterium | reverse complement strand
CGTGGAACAAGGTGTCGATCACGCTCGTCTCCCATGACGTCGGTCGGGTCACGCAGCGCGACACCGACCTTGCGGCGCGCATCAACGCCCTGCTCTGACCCCGTCGCCGCGTCGGCCGGTCAGCGGGGAATCAGAAGCGCATCTCGCGCAGGCGACGGATCCTCTCGGCGGTGGCCGGGTGCGTGGAGAAGAGACGCGACACATCGAGCCCGGTTCTCCGCTTGTGGTGCATCTCGGCGAGCGGGTTGTGGATGTAGGCCTGGGCCTGGGCGGGTGCGACCTGCATCGGATGGCGCACCGCGAGTGTCTCGATGCGCTCGAGTGCCCGGGCGAGGGACTCTCCCGAGCCGAGCAGTTCCGCGGCCGACCGGTCGGCCTCGAACTCGCGGCTGCGGCTGACCGCCATCTGGATGAGGCCGGCCGCGATCGGGGCCACGAGTGACACGAGAAGGATGGCGAGGGGATTGGGCCGGTTCTCGTCGTCGCGCCCGCCGGCGAACATGGTGGCGAACATCGCCATCTGGGCGATGGAGGAGATGGCCGTGGCGACCGCTGCGGCGACGGATCCGATGAGGATGTCCCTGTTGCGCACGTGCATCAGTTCGTGGGCCATCACGCCCTCCACCTCGTCGCGCGGCAACGAACGCAGGAGCCCGACCGTGGCGCACACCACGGCATTGTTCGGTCCACGTCCGGTGGCGAACGCGTTCGGTTGCTCGCTGTCGGAGACCGCGACCCGGGGCATGGGCAGACCGGCCTTGGACGCGAGGTCGCGCACCATGCCGTAGAACTCGGGATGGTCGGACTCGTCGATGACCCGGGCCCGGGCCGATGCCAGGGCCAACCTGTCGCTGAACCAGTACGAACCGCCGACCATGACGAGGGCGAGCACGAGACCGATCATCACGGCCCCCGAACTCCCTCCGCCGAGCACGGCGGCGACGGCGACGATGAGGCCGCCGAGTGCCGCGAGCAGGACCGCGGTCTTCATGGTGTTCCGGTACATGGTGTGTCTCCTTCGTGTCGACCGGTGCAGTGGTATCAGAAGTCGAAGATCTCGCCGAGGAGACCCGACGCCTTCTTCTTCTTGTACGGCTTGGCCGGGAAGCGGCGCCGGTCGTCATCATCATTGTCATCGTCATCCCGCCGTCGCGACACTTTTTCGCCGCTGCGCTCGATGATCTTGTCCAGTTCGCCGCGGTCGAGCCACACGCCGCGGCAGCCGGGGCAGTAGTCAATCTCGATGCCCTGTCGGTCGGCCATGACCAGGGTCTCGGAACAATTCGGGCATTTCATCGGGTGTCCTCCTTGTGGACGGTGTTCTTCGCCCGGAATCGGACGAGGATCTTGCGCGCCTCCTCGGTCCACAGGACCGACGAGGCGACGGCGACGGCGACGAGCCACTGGCCCGGTGTGAGGCCGACGGTGTCGAAGAGGCGTTGGAGGGGGCCGACGTGGGTGACGGCCACCTGCAGGGAAACCACGGCGCCGAGCGCGATCCAGAGCGAGCGGTTGGTGAAGGTGGCCCGGCCAAAGACCGTGTCGGCCTCGCTGCGCACGTTGAGGATGTTGAAGAACTGGAACAGCACGAAGGTGGCGAACCCCATGGTGCCCGCCACCGTGGCCTCGCCGGCGAGAGCCTCGGGTCCCGGCGCCCAACTGAGCACCACCAACGTTCCCGTCGCCATGACGACCGCCGAGAGAAGGACGGCACTCCACCGTCGGGCGGTGAGAATCGGCTCGTCGAGCGGGCGCGGCCGGCGGGTCATGACGTCGCGCGACCCGGGGTCGACCCCGAGGGCCATGGCGGGAGGCCCGTCCATGATGATGTTCACCCAG
>JAULXU010000123.1:0-5352 GCA_032118285.1 Ilumatobacteraceae bacterium | reverse complement strand
AGCGCCGGCGGAGCAGCTCGGAAAAACCCACGCCCGGGGTCAGTCCTCGACCGTGATGGCGCCGGTGGGGCACAGGTCGGCGGCCTGCACGGCCTGTTCGCGCATCTCCTCCGGCGGATTCTCGTCGAGGACGTAGAGGTATCCGTCGGAGCGAATCTCGAAGAGTTCGGGGGCGACCTGTGTGCACGCACCGGTCGATGCGCACATGTCGAAGTTGACGACGATTCTCATGGGGACCTCCTGCTCACCCGGAGAAACTAGTCCTCACCGCGCCGAGGCGCGGACCTGGCGACGCTCGTGTGCCGCGAGCACCGCCCGCAACGAGGCCGAGATGATGTTCGGATCCATTCCCACACCCCACATCGGCGATCCACCGGAGTCGACCGTCTCCACGTAGGCCACGGCCACGGCCTCCGAGCCCTGTCCCATCGCGTGTTCGGCGTAGTCCACCACGTCGATGTCGGCTCCGAGATCGGCCCGCAGTGCATGGACGAACGCGTCGATCGGGCCGTTGCCGACTCCGGACACGGTGTGCCGGGTGCCGCCGACGACGAGTTGGGCCACGATTTCCGTGCGACCGCTGGTCGAGTCGCTGCGCAGTTCGTGACTGTCGAGGCGCATCGCGGGTTGCTGCGTCAGGTACTCGGTGCTGAAGGCATCCCAGATGGCCGCCGGGCTCACCTCGGTGCCGGAATCCTCGGTGATGTGCTGAATGGTCCGCGAGAACTCGATCTGCAGACGGCGGGGGAGGTCGAAGCCGTGATCGGACTTCATCACGTAGGCCACTCCGCCCTTGCCCGACTGGCTGTTGACGCGGATGACCGCCTCGTAGGAGCGGCCGACGTGCTTCGGGTCGATGGGCAGGTACGGCACGCCCCAACGCGCATAGTCGACCGGGAGGGCCTCGATCCCCTTCTTGATGGCGTCCTGGTGGCTCCCTGAGAACGCTGTGTAGACGAGGTCGCCGACGTAGGGGTGACGCGGGTGCACCGGCAGGCGGTTGCAGTGCTCGGCGGTGCGCCGCAGGGCGTCGATGTCGGAGATGTCGAGTCGCGGGTCGACGCCGTTCATGAACAGGTTCATCGCCAGGTTGACGATGTCGACGTTGCCGGTGCGCTCCCCGTTGCCGAACAGGGTTCCCTCCACCCGGTCGGCCCCGGCCATGACGCCGAACTCGGCTGCCGCCACCGCGCACCCGCGGTCGTTGTGGGGGTGGAGAGAGACGACGACGCTCTCGCGACGGGGCACGTTGCGGATGAACCATTCGATGACGTCGCCGTAGACGTTGGGCGAATAGCACTCCACCGTGGCGGGCAGGTTGAGGATGATCGGCCGCTCCGGGGTCGGCTCGATGACGTCCATCACCGCTGCGCAGACCTCGAGGGCGTAACCGGGCTCGGTGAGTGTGAAGCTCTCCGGCGAGTACTCGTAGCGCACGTTCGTCCCCTCGAGCATCGGCTCCAGGTCGCGGCACAGACGGGCGGCCGACACGGCGATGTCGCGGATGCCGTCCTTGTCGAGGCCGAACACCACCTCGCGCTGGAGCGGATTCGTCGAATTGTAGAAGTGGACGATGGCGTTGCGGGCACCGCGCAGGCACTCGTAGGTGCGCTCGATGAGTTCGGGACGGCTCTGAACGAGCACCTGGATCGTGACGTTGTCCGGGACGAGGTCCTCCTCGATGAGATGACGGACGAAGTCGTAGTCGGGCTGACTCGCCGCCGGGAAGCCGACCTCGATCTCGGTGAATCCCATCCGAACGAGGGTCTCGAACATGGTGCGCTTGCGCTCGGGATCCATCGGGTCGATGAGGGCCTGGTTGCCGTCGCGCAGGTCGACGCTGCACCACAGGGGCGCGCGGTCGATCAGGCGGTTCGGCCAGGTGCGGTCCTCGAGCACGAGGGGCACGAAGGGCGCGTACCTGTCGAAGGGCATCGGTCGCGGTGTGACGTTCTGGGGAGGCATGGTGTCGTCCTTGTCTGTGTCGGGTGTCTGGGTCGGATGGTGTTCGGATCGGGAACCGGGCAAAAGAAAAACCCCCTGTCGGTGACAGAGGGTCTCGGCAGGGCGATATGGGGCCGCTGCCGTCACATAAGAAGAAGGAGTCCGGTCGCAGTGCTCATCGGTGCGCAGGCTATCGGTCGTCCCGTGTCCGCGCCACCCCCCGGCGCGGACAGGGGACGGTCACGACACGAGGAAGTTGGCGAACTGCCACGGATCGGACGGGTCGAGCCGGTCCGCGTGGGGGGCCCAGCGGTCGAAGATGTCCCGGCGCGTCGACAGGGGGGTCCAGTCCGCGGAACCGGAGTGGAAGGTGCCCAGGTACGGGGCCGCCTTGTCGAGGATGAACCGGTGGGGCAGATCGTCGGGGACGCACACCCCCTGCTCGGGCTCGGCGATCATCCACTGGACGGCGGCGACGATCGAACCGGCCACCTGCAGGGTGGTCGCACTCTGCCCGGGGATGACCGCCCGAGCCTCGTCGATGGACAGGAGCGAACCGGTCCACCACGCGTTGTAGGGGTGACCGAGAAGCAGAACCCCGAGCTCGTCGCGGCCCGACACGATCTCGTCGTTCAGGATCCGCTGGCTCGGCTGCATCTCCCAGTCGCGCATCTGCAGCTCCAGCACGCTGGCGATCGCCGCGTCGGAGGGGCAGTAGGCGTAGTGGACGGTGGGGCGGTAGACGTGCGCGCCGTCGGGGCCCGTGACGGTGAGGTGGCGGCACATCGTGTAGGCCTCGCCATGACGGATGACCATGCCGCGCGACGGTCCGCTCGGCACCCAGGTGCGCACCCAGGTCTCCATGCCGGGTCGCGCGATGCAGATCTGGTTGCGCGGGCCGTCGTCCTCGTGGGCATAGGCCATGGGGGGCAGGGATTTCTCGTGCGTGCCCCAGCCGAGTTCGGCGGGCGCGATGCCCTCCTCGTAGAAGCCGTCCACCGACCACGTGTTCACGAATTCATCGGGCTGCTTGGGCACCGTCGTCACCTGAGTGTCGCGCTCGGCGATGTGGATCACCTTGGTGCCGGTGAGCATGGCCAGGCGGTTGTGCGCCCCGTCGGCAAGAGCCGATTCGAGCCCTGCGGCGTTCCCGCCGGCTGATCCGTCGGCGAGCATGCGGGATGCGATCTCCTCGAGGGCCTGCTTGGCGAAGTGGCTCACGAGTCCCGGGTTGGCGCCGTGCTCGAGGACGGCGGTCGGCCCGGAGTTGTCGGTCCAGCCGGCGATCATGCGGGTGAGCGACTGGTGCCGGTGGTACAGCGTCCGCGCACGGGGATCGGTCGAGGCCATGTCCTCGTAGGGATCCCACAGTTCCACCGACGTGTTGAGGTACCGCACCCCGTGTTCGCGGCACCACTGCAGGATGGTGGGGGCGTCGATGTTCCAGGCGAGGTCGAGGAGCAGGTCGCCGGGGCCGAGTCGCGCCGACAGGAACTCATCGAGGTTCTCCTCGGTGACGCGACCGCTCTCCCAGTTCACCCCGCGGGCGAGCGAGTCGGCGATGCGGTGCCGGTTGTCGACGAAGTCGACGACGGTCACCGAGCGGGGAACGACGGGCGTGTCACGGATGAGCAGCGGGACCGTGCATTGGGCCACGCCTCCGCATCCGAGCACGAGCACCCGGCCGGGCAGGAGGGGGGAGGTCATCGCGATCCCCCGATCAGGCGGGTTCGGCGGCGAGGTCGCCACCGGCGGGGGAGAGCCCCGCATCGGCCATCAGTTCGTCGAGCTCCGCGGTGAACCGCGGTTCGTCGGGCACCAGCAGTGCCTGCCAGTCGTAGGGCTGTCCCTTCAGGCCACGCGTCTGCGTGCCGTCGAGTTGTGCGTCCATGAGAACTCCTCCCTGGTGGGTAGAGGGTTCGCCCGTGGCGGGTGGCGCACGCCGTCGCCCCTGGGGGACCCGGTCCGTACGGCTTTTGCTCGGTGCTGATCCGTGAGTGGGTGTGTCCTTTCTGCACGGGCTTGTCCCGTGACAGGCGCGCAACACTAACCCCCTCGCCGGCCCGTCACGCAACGTGGCGCCCCATGTCACGACCGGTCCGTCGTGCGGTCGGCTGGGACGGGGAACTGCGGGGGCGGTCGCCGAGGTGTGCCCGCTCTCCCGATACCGTGGACACCACGATGTCGTCTCCCTCCACCCCCTCATCCGTGTCCGTTCCCACCGGTTTTGCCGCTCTCGGGGTGCCCCCCGAGGTCGACAAGGGTCTCGCCGCCGCCGGCTTCTCCGAACCCTTCGCCATCCAGACCGAGGCCATTCCCGTCGCCCTCACCGGTGTCGACCTGTGCGGTCGGGCCCGCACGGGGTCGGGCAAGACCCTGGCGTTCGGCGTGCCCATGCTCGCCCGCAGCGATCGTCATGCCCGTGTGCGCGCACCGCGCGGACTCGTTCTCGTGCCCACCCGCGAGCTGGCGCTGCAGGTGGCCGAGGTTCTCGCCCCCATCGGAGCGGCGTGTGACCGCAAGGTCCTGGCCGTCTACGGCGGGGCGTCCCGCGACGACCAGATCGACGCTCTCGACGGGGGAATCGATCTCGTCGTCGCCACCCCTCTGCGTCTCATCGATCTCGTCAAGGCCGACGAGGTGGTTCTCGACGACGTACAGGTGGTGGTGCTCGACGAGGCCGACCGCATGGCCGACGAGGGCTTCACTCCCCAGGTCGAGTGGATCCTGCGCCACGTGACGGGGGAGCACCAGACGATGCTCTTCTCTGCCACCCTCGACGGCCAGGTGGGCAACCTCGTGCGCCGTTACATGAAGTCGCCGACCGAGGTGTCGATCGATGCGCCGACCGACACCGTGGGAACGATGCACCACCTGTTCCTCGCGGTGCACCGCCTCGACAAGGACAAGGTCATCGCCGCCATCGCCGGATCCGCGGGCAAGACCGTGGTGTTCTGCGACACGAAGCGACTCTGCGACAGGGTGACCGACAACCTGCAGGACCTCGGTGTCAAGGCCCAGGCCATCCACGGAGACCTCACCCAGGCCGCCCGCGAGAAAGCCCTCGCCCGGTTCACCTCCGGCGATCTGCTGGTGCTGGTGGCCACCGACGTGGCGGCGCGCGGCATCGACATCGACGACGTGGAGTGCGTGGTCCACTACGTGCCCCCGATCGACCCCAAGACCTACCTGCACCGCTCGGGCCGAACCGCCCGTGCCGGCCGCGACGGGTGGGCCGTGACGCTGGCCGAATACAACCAGCACACCACCTGCCGGATCATCCAGCGCGCCCTGCGCCTGCCCACGAACGTTCCCGTCGAGGTCTTTTCGAACGACGCGCGACTGCGGGATCTGTCCAGCTTTCTCTGAGCCATTTGGGCAAATCCGGCTATTAGGGTTGGAAAGTCC
>JAULXU010000122.1:0-4524 GCA_032118285.1 Ilumatobacteraceae bacterium | reverse complement strand
CCGAGCGCGAGAAGCCGCAGGAAGAGTCCCCGTTCGGGCCAGGCCTCGCCCCGGTGCACGAGCAGTCTCAGGGCCACGAGGCCGACCGCTGCCGTCGCGAAGCGGGCCGTGAGCATGCCGAGGGGATCGGCGCCGTGGTCGTAGGCGGTGCGGGCGAACCACGGCAGGAGGCCGAAAGACGCCCCGCTCACGAGGACGAAGACGATGCCCGCCGACGACCGCTCGTTCACGCGCGGTCGTCACCCGGGTCGTCGCCGGAGAGCGAGGCGTTCATCGCCCGGTCGCGGCGCACCACGTTGCGCACGAGGACGGCTCCGACGGTCCCGACTCCGGCCATGAGCACGCCGAACACCGCCCATTGCAGTGCACCGCCCCGGTCACCGGCCTGTTGGGGCGCCTTGCCGCATCCCGGACGGGGCAGGAAACCGATGCACTGGGAAGGCTCGTTCTCCAGGTCATAGACGAAGGTGGTGTCGGGCGAGGTGTCGCCGGGAACGGTGGTGCCGTCGTCGGCCGCGGCGAGTCCCGCCCATGTCGTCACGAGAAGCACGGTGGTGCCGAGGACGGTCGGGAGGCGTCGGGGCATTCGTCCATCGTCACACGGCAACTAGGGTGGGACAAATCATGGTCGCCGTTCCGGGAGTCCCCCGTGCCCACGACACCGTCCTCGTCGTGGACTTCGGCGCACAGTACGCCCAGCTCATCGCCCGTAGGGTGCGCGAGGCGCAGGTGTACTCCGAGATCGTTCCGTATCGCATCACCGCCGACGAGGTGCGCGCCCGCGCACCGCGGGCGATCATCCTTTCCGGGGGTCCCAAGAGCGTCCACGTGGAGGGCGCACCGTTGCTCGACCCGGAGATCTACGCGCTCGGCATTCCGATCCTCGGCATCTGCTACGGGGCGCAACTGCTCGCCCGGCAGCTGGGGGGAACCGTGGCCCGCGGCGGCCGAGGCGAGTACGGACGCTGTCGGCTGACCCTCGACGCGACCGTCCGCGGATCGCTGTTCGACGCCGACGCACCGTCGTCCTTCGACGTGTGGATGAGCCATTTCGACTTCGTGTCCGAGCCGCCCGCGGGATTCGTCACCACCGCGTCCACCCCCGACGCACCCCACGCCGTGATCGAGAACGCGGAGCGGCGCATCGTGGGGGTGCAGCACCATCCCGAGGTCGTGCACTCGGACCACGGGCAGCGCCTCCTCGAGAGGTTCCTCCGCGACGTGGCGGGATGCGCCGGCGACTGGACGATGAGCTCCATCGTCGAGGACCAGATCGCCGCCATCCGCGCCCAGGTGGGAACGGAGCGGGCGATCTGTGGTCTGTCGGGCGGCGTGGATTCGTCGGTCGCCGCCGCCCTCGTGCACCGAGCCATCGGCGGACAGTTGACGTGCGTGTACGTCGACACCGGGCTCATGCGCCGCGGCGAGAGCGCGCAGGTGGTGGAGACGTTCCGGCGCAACATGGGAATCGAGCTCATCCACGTCGACGCGGGCACCCGCTTCTTCGAGAAGCTCGCCGGCATCACCGAACCCGAGGCCAAGCGCAAGGCCATCGGGGAACTGTTCGTGCGCATCTTCGAGGAGCACACCGGCGGCATCTCCGACGCGAAGTTCCTCGTACAGGGGACCCTGTACCCGGACATCGTGGAGAGCGGGGGTCAGGACGGCACCTCGGCCGTCATCAAGAGCCACCACAACGTGGGGGGTCTGCCCGAGGACATGACGCTCGAGCTGTGCGAGCCTCTGCGGGCACTCTTCAAGGACGAGGTTCGTCGGGTCGGGACCGAGCTCGGACTGCCCGACGATGTCGTGTGGCGCCAGCCGTTCCCGGGCCCCGGCCTCGGGGTGCGCATCATCGGCGAGGTCACCCCCGACAAGGTGGCCACGTTGCAGCACGCCGATGAGATCGTGCGCCACGAGGTCCGCGACGCCGGGCTCGAGCGCGAGATCTGGCAGGCCTTCGCCGTGCTCGCCGACATCCGCAGCGTGGGCGTGATGGGGGACGAGCGGACCTACGGCCGGCCCATCATCGTTCGGGCCGTGACGAGCGACGACGCGATGACGGCCGATTGGGCGCGCCTGCCCTGGGACCTCCTGGAGCGCATCTCGAACCGCATCGTCAACGAGGTTCCGGGCATCAATCGCGTGGTCTATGACGTCACCTCGAAGCCTCCCGGCACGATCGAATGGGAGTGAAACACCCCGGATAGGTGGCTTTTCCGACCCGACCGTCGCTGGTCGGCCCCCCTCGTTAGCCTTGCGGGGTCATGCACACGGCCCCGCTTCCTCCTCGCCGGCTCCGCCCCGCCCTCCTCGCGCTCGTCGCGGGGCTCGCGGTGATGCCCCTCGTGGTGCCCGGCCTTGCCGCCGCCCAGAGCGTCGAGGACATCCAGCGCCAGGCCACCCGACTCGCCGACGAACTGGACCGACTCGAGGAGCAGATGGCCATCCTCGACGAGGACCACATCGAGGCCATGAACCTCCAGGAGGAGCTCTCGGCCGAGATCGCCGCGGTGGAGACCGAGGTCGCCGAGGCAGAGGCCGAGCTCTCGGCCATGCGGGGAACCCTGTATTCGGCGGCCGTCAACCAGTTCATGCACGGGGGTCGCAATTCGACCCTCACGAACCTGCTTGCCTCGGTGGGTGGGGTGCAGGACGCCCTCACACGCAGCGAGATGATCGCCATCGCCCTCAATCAGGGGTCGCTGACCACCGACTCGCTCGACGCCTCGGCGACCGAGCTGGAGAAGAAGAAGGGCAAACTGGAGAAACAGCGCCGCGACGCCGAGTCCGCGGCCACCTACGTGGTCCAGCGCCAGAACAACGCCGAGGCGCTGTACGACAAGTACCAGGGCGTCCTCAACTCCGTCCAGGGTGACCTGCAGGCTGCGCTGCGCGCCGAACGCGAACGCCGCGGCCGCAGCTACGCGCCGCCCACCCGCGAGGACAGCAACAAGTACAAGAACATCCCGGGCGTGTCGGCCAAGGCCGCACTCGCGGTGCGCCGGGGTCTGCAGTTGCAGGGAGTTCCCTACAGCAAGCGCCGCCCCATCAATCCGAGCTACGGGCTCGACTGCTCCGGTTTCACCTACACCGCCTGGAAGGCGGCCGGCGTGACCCTTCCGCAGAGTTCGCGCGCGCAGTATGCCGCTCTGCCCAAGATCCCCAAGTCCCAGGCCAAGGCCGGCGACCTGATCTTCTATCACTCGCCCATCGGCCACGTGAGCCTCTACATCGGGGGCGGTCGCGAGGTCCATTCACCGCAGCGCGGCGACGTCGTGCGCGTGCGGCCCGTGGACTGGAGCCGCGTCGTGGGCGTGGCACGCCCCGGCTGACGTCGCCCCGGAAGCGGCGAACTACCGTTCCCGTCCATGGACGGCGACCCGCATGGCATCGATGTGGTGCGCGTGGGAGCGTGGCTCGACGCCAATGTCGGCGAGGCGCGCGGACCGTACCGCTACGACCTCATCGCCGGCGGCCGCAGCAACCTGACCTTCAAGGTGACCGATTCCTCCGGGCGGAACATGGTGCTGCGCCGACCACCCCTCGGCCACGTGCTCGCGTCGGCCCACGACATGGCCCGCGAGCACCGCATCATCTCGGCGGTGGGGCGCACCTCGGTGCCCGTTCCCGCGGCTCTGGCGCTGTGCACCGATGAGTCGGTGAACGGTGCGCCGTTCTACGTCATGGACTGGGTGGAGGGCACCGTTCTCGACTCGCCGGAGAAGGGCGAGTCGCTGCCCGAGCACCTGCGCGCCGCGGCTGCGGCCGACCTCGTCGACGTGCTCGCCGACCTGCATGCGGCCGACATCGACGCCATCGGGCTCGGCGATCTCGCCCGCCGCGAGGGATACGTCGAGCGCCAGGTTCGGCGCTGGAGCGGGCAGTGGGAGGCCTCCAAGACGCGCGAACTGCCGGCCATCGAGGAGGTGGCCCGCCGTCTCGCCGCCGGGATCCCGCCCCAGCAGGGCACGGTCATCGCCCACGGCGACTACCGCTTCGGCAACTGCCTCACCGACACGGCGACCGGGCGGATCACCGCGGTTCTCGATTGGGAACTGTGCACGCTCGGGGATCCCCTCGCCGACCTCGGGTACGTGGGCATCTACTGGACCGATCCCGGCATGACGAATCGACGCGGCACCGATCCGTCGGGCATCCCCGGGTTCCCCCCGTTCGCCGACCTGGTCGAGCGCTACCGCCTGCGCACCGGTCGCGACGTCTCCCGCATCGGCTACTACATGGCGTTCGCCAGCTTCCGACTCGCCGTCATCTCCGAGGGCGTCTATGCCCGTTACATGGCGGGGGCCATGGGCTCCCAGGACGTGGACGTGTCCACGTTCAAGACCGGCACGGAGTTGCTCGCCGAGTCGGCACTGGCCGCGCTCGCCGCCGACATCTGACACACTTCACGGAGTTTGCTCGGGCGACACGCGAGGGGGACACCGTGGGCGAGACATTGGAGGGATGGACGAGGACGACGTTCTCGGCGGACGGTCGCACGAGGCCCGTTCACCGGCGGGG
>JAULXU010000121.1:0-5204 GCA_032118285.1 Ilumatobacteraceae bacterium | reverse complement strand
CTCGACATCTCCACCGACCAGGTGCTCACCGCGGTGCGGGCGGTCACCCTGGGTGTGGCCATCGCCGTGCTGTTCCTCGCCGCCACCGTCATCTTCAGCGACCAAGCGGCGACGTGGTCCGTTCGATTCCTCGGGACGGCCACGGCGGCACTGCTGGTCCATGTCTTCGGACGGGCCGTGGAGTTCCGTTCGGGAAGCACCGCGGTACGTCACGACCTGCTCGTGGATGCACCCATGGCCGTCATGTTCGCCGCCGGAGCCGCCATGCTCCTGCATCCGAGCATCGTGCATCTCGGATCGACGGGCCGATCGCGCCAGTCCCAACCGATCGTCGTCCGGATTCTGGCCACCACCGCCGCGCTCGTCGCCCCGGTCATCGTCCTGGCCAGCATCGATCCCCTGCGCCCGCGCGATCGTGCCGTGCGGACGATCTCGGTCATCATCCTCGCGGTTGCCGTGATGGCGCGGGTCGTCCAGGCGGTGCGCGCCAACGCCCGGAGCCAGGCAGACCTCCTTCGCATCGCCCTCACCGACCCGCTCACCGGCCTCCCGAACCGAACCCTCATGATCCGCCACATCGACGAGTCGCTGCGGGACGCGCGTCCGGGTCGGCGTCAGCCGACCGTCCTGTTCATCGACGTCGACCGCTTCAAGAACATCAACGACAGCCTCGGACACGCAACGGGTGACGTGGTTCTCGGAGAAGTGGCCCGGCGCATCGTCGACGCCGCCGGACCCGGAACCACGGTGGGTCGCATATCCGGCGACGAGTTCGTCGTGCTGGATCCCGGCACCGAGACGCCGACGCGCTCGGTGGAGCTCGCCGACCGGATCCTCGACGCATTCCGCGATCCGGTGGCGACGGCGAGCGGCGACATGTTCGTCACGGCCAGCATCGGCGTGGCGTTCGCGCGCCGGGGCGTGCGGCTCGACGCCGAGGACCTGATGCGGCACGCCGACACGGCGATGTACCGCGCCAAGGACGCCGGACGAAACTGCATCGCGCTGTTCGACGATTCGATGATCGAGACGGTGACCCGCCGGCTCGACCTCGAGACGGCCCTCCACCGGGCGTTGGAGCGCGACGAGCTCCGGCTGGTCCACCAACCGATCCTCGACCTCGACCGGGGGCGCGTGGTGGGATTCGAGGCCCTCATGCGCTGGGACCGCGGCGAGGAGGGCGTGGTGTCACCGGCCGACTTCATTCCCGTCGCCGAGGAGACCGGCACCATCGTTCCCCTCGGCAGCTGGGCCGTGCGCGATGCGCTCGGGCATCTTCGCGAGTGGATCGACCGCGGTCAGTGCGCGCCGGACGCGACGATGAGCGTCAACGTCTCGGCGCGCCAGCTCCACGATCCGCGTTTCGTGGGCATCGTCGGGGACGCCCTCGCCGCCGCCGGACTGCCCGCCGGCCACCTGTGGCTCGAGGTCACCGAGAGCGCGGTGATCACCGAACCCGAGATCACCCTCGCCTCCCTGCGCAGCCTCAATCAGCTGGGGGTGCGCATCGCCATCGACGACTTCGGAACCGGCTATTCGTCCCTGTCACTCCTGCAGCAGCTGCCCATCCAGTGCATCAAGATCGACAGGGCGTTCGTCGCCCGTCTCGGCGACGGGGGAAGCGACAGCCTCGTGCGCACCATCCGTGCGCTGGCCAACGCGATCGGCGCCGACGTGATCGCCGAGGGGGTCGAGACCGAGGATCAGATGAACCGTCTCCTCGCCCTCGACTGCCACCGCGCCCAGGGCTTCGCCATCGCCCGTCCGGTCCCCGCCGCGGAGGTCGGTGCCGTCGTGGCCCGCCTGGAGCGCATCTTCGGCTAGCGCCCGAAGGGCACGCGAACGAGCTCCCCGCCCGGGAGGCGAAGAACGAGCTCAACCTTGGTGCTCGCCGCATCGACGAGTCGTGAATAGTCGAGAATCGCGGTGTAGCGGGACCTGCCGGCCCGCACGGGGATCTCCCCCACGATGCCCACCACGATGTCGTCGGCCGTCACCACACCTTCCGTCCCCGCGGGAAAACCCGTCGCGGCGTCGAAGTTTCCCGTGATGAGCGCGGGCACGCGACTCCCGCGCACCGGCGCCAGATCCACGAACCGGATCCACTGGTCGAGAGTCCAGGTGATCCCCTCGGCATCGTCGAGACCACGAGGAATCCGGGACCCGAGCAGGTTGCCCGCGGCACCGACGGCGGCGATGCGGGCAGCGGGGCCGTCGCGGGGCACGAGCAGGTCGTAGCGGGCCGATCGCGCCCGCAGGTCGGCAAAACCACCGGCAAACTCGGCCGATTCACCCGACGCCGATCTGGCCCTGCGGGTCGGCCTGACGGGACACTCCCCGGCGAGGGAGGCGCCGTCGAAGGTCCACGTCGTTGCCACATCGAGGACGTCGATGATCGTGGGCAGCACGTCGAGTGTCGTCGCCGGACAGTCGCTCGTCGCACCGATGCCGGCACCCGGGTACTTCACGAAGAGGGGAACGCGGTAGATGTCGTCGGAACGGGACGGATCCTCGAACGCCGTCCGGCGTTGCGCCGCTCCGGCCACGAAGGAGACGCCGTGGTCGGCGGTGACGATGACGAGCGTGTCGTCCCAGCGACCGGCCTGCTTCAACTCATCGATGGCGCGCGCCACGGCCGCATCGGCCGCGGCCAATTGGTACAGGGCCGCCTGGTAGTTGTCGCGCACTCCGTCCTCGTCGTCGGGATTCTCCAGGCTGACGTCGGGCGACCGGTCCATCAGACGCTCATCGGGGGTGAGAACCCACGGGTAGTGCGGCAGCATCGCGTGCACGACCTGGACGACGGGATCGGACGAGGATGCAACGGCGCGGGCGGCGGAAGCGATGGCATCGGATTGGGCGAGGGGTCCCTCCGCGAGGACATCGAGGAAGTCGTCCGCCACCCCTCCGAAACCTCCCCATGCTCCGTCGATGGAAGGCAGGCGGTCCCTCGCGAACGGCGGCATGATGCGGTGCAGGTAGACGAGGCGGGCATCCTCGATGAATCCCCGGAACCTGCTCCACGAGAATCCCGAGCCCGACGAGGAAACCTCGGTGCACAGATCCGGCGGGCAGAGATTGGTCACCGGCTCGATTCCCCCCACCTCCATCACTCCGTCGAAGAGGGTGAAGATGTTGCGGGGATGGTCGTGGAGGAACGGCCGGGACGAGCCGTCGGCCGCGGCGGACGCCAGGATGGCCGGCACGGCCTCGTGCGTGAAATTCGAGGTGGCGATGGTGTCTCGATACCAGGTGGACTCGGCCGCGAGCCCGGCGAACCCGGGGAATCGTTCGGCGTTGATCGCGCCGTCCGAGTCGAGCATCCCGTAGAAGGGCACTTCGTCGAGAAGCACGAGGAGCACGGACGTGCCCGCCCTTCCCACGACAGCATCGGTGGCATCACCCTCGGCGACGGTGAGCGCGGGAGCCGCCTGAACCAATGCCGTCGCACCCACGATGACGGCGAGCAATGAGGCCCACCTCGTCCAGAGCCGGAATCCCCGTGACCTGTGGAAGGCGAGGGGAAGTGCGGCGGCCGAGCCGAGTGCGACGGCTGCGGCGAGGAAACCATTGTCCCATCCCATCCAGCGCGCGACTGCCAGGCCGATGGCGAGCGAGAACGCCCCCAGCAGGACGAGGCGCACTCGGTCGTTGATGTGCGGTCCGAGTCGCCGGCACGCGGCATCGATCCCGGTCGCGACCACAGCGGGACCCAGCAGGACCGAGAGGATGAACAGCCACACCTCCCACCGGGACAGACTCGCCGCCGAGAAGACCGTGATATTCCGCCCGTAGAGATCGAGGAGGGGTTGTGAAAAACCGATGGTGGCGAACGTGAGGTACGAGAGAAAGTGCCGCCTCATGGGACGACCAGCCTGCCACAATGACGACATGGTCCGACCGACAACCCCGCGACTCGGAGCCGGCATCGTGGCGGCTCTGCTCACCGCATCGGCGGTCGGCACGGCGGTCGCGGTAACACAACCGGCGTTCTCCACCCCCCGTCCGAATGGTCAGGGGAAGGTGCTGATTGTCGGGGACAGCCTCACCGTCGGGGCCGCCACGGGCGGCTACCGGGCCACCCATTATCTGCGCAACGCCGTGGCGGCGACGAAGGCTCAACCCGGCGACGCCCACACCCTGTGGTCCGGCGCGATCATCGACGCCCGCGTGGGTCGACGCATCCCGGCTGGTCGCGACATCATCGCCCAGCGAATCGCCGCCGATCCCTCCATCACCGCAGTTGTCGTCGCCCTCGGCACGAACGACGTCACCGGAAGACTTCCCGCAACGACCGAGGCCCGTCTCGCCCACTGGCGCGCGCGCATCGTCAGCGTGCTCGAGGCCGCCGCCGGCCGGCCGGTGATGTGGGTGAACGTCGAGTTCGGTCCCCAGCGTCCCGGATGGAACACGCGGGCCACCCAGTTCAACCGGGCACTCCTGCAGGTGGCCGCCAACCCCGCATACGCCGGGCGCCTCATGGTGCGCGACTGGGCGGCACGCTTCCCGAACACGACCACGGGAAAGATCCGTTACTCCGGTGATGGAGTGCATCTCAATCCCGGCGGATACAAATTCCGAGCCGACTGGATGCGGGTCATGATGAAGTGGTTCGGCATCGGGGCCGTCGCCGCGACGTCCACGACGACGAGCACGTCCCCCAGCACGACTTCCACCGACGCAGCCCCGCCGCCGTGACCACCCTGCCCGGCACCGCGCCGGGGGGCAACGTACTCCCGTTCGACGGTTCGGCGGTGCTGTACCCGGACTTCCTTCCACCAGAGGAAGCCGACCGCGCGTTCGTCCGCCTGCTGGCGGAGGAGCCGTGGCAGGCGCACTCCATCACCATGTTCGGGCGCACCGTCTCCGAGCCGCGGCTCTCGGTGTGGCACGGCGACGACGGCGTCTCCTACACCTATTCGGGCGTGCCGCGCGATCCCGAGCCGTGGACTCCCCTGCTCGCGGACCTGCGGGGCCGATGCAGCACGACCGCCGGTGCCGCCTTCAACGGCATGCTCGCCAACCTGTACCGCGACGGCGGGGATTCGATGGGATGGCACTCGGACGACGAGCCCGTTCTGGGCCCCGAGCCGGTCATCGCCTCGGTGAGCCTGGGGGCGGAGCGGCGATTCGACCTGCGGCACCGGGATTCCGGCGAGCGGGTCTCGGTGCTCCTCCCCCACGGCTCGCTCCTCGTGATGTCG
>JAULXU010000120.1:0-5780 GCA_032118285.1 Ilumatobacteraceae bacterium | reverse complement strand
TGCTCGCCGTCGCGCGACGTGCGATCGCCTCCGGGCCCGTCGACGCCGTCGGTGTCGCGACACAACGCGCCTCCACGGTCGCATGGCGCGCCTCGACCGGCGTCCCCCTCGGACCTGCGCTCGGCTGGCAGGACCTGCGCACCATCGGGGACTGCATCGGCTCCCGGGAGCGGTGGGGCACCGCGCTGGCCCCCAACCAATCCGCCACCAAGGCCGCGTGGTTGCTGGCGACGCACGTGCCCGACGAGGCCTCCCGTGCCGACCCGGACATCCGCATCGGCACGGTGGATTCCTAGATCGTCTGGTGCCTCACCGGCGGCTCCGCACACGTCACCGACCACACGAACGCCGCGATCACCGGCCTCATGCTCCCGGATGCCTCGGGCTGGAACGCCGACCTCGTCTCGGCGCTGGGCCTGCACCTTCATCAACTCCCCCGCATCGTCGACTCCGCGGGATGGGTCGGCGACGCCGTCTCACTGCCCGGGTCCCCGCCGGTCACGGCGCTCGTGGGCGACCAGCAGTCCTCTCTTCTCGGGCAGGGCTGCATCACCGCAGGGCGCACCAAGATCACGTTCGGAACGGGAGGAATGCTCGACACCTTCACCGGTCCGGCGCCGACCTCCGCGCGCAGGTCCGCGAACGGGACCTTCCCGATCGTCGCCTGGTCCCGTCACGGTGCCGTGCACTGGGGGCTCGAGGCCATCATGCTCGCCGCGGGTTCGAACATCGAGTGGCTCGTTCACGACCTGGGCATCGTTGCGACACCGCCGGACACCGCGGACATCGCCGCCACCGTGCCCGACTCCGGAGGGCTCGTGTGGGTTCCGGCGCTCTCGGGTCTGGGCACTCCGCACTGGGACCACGGTGCGCGAGGAACACTCCTCGGAGCCACCCGGGGAACCACGCGGGCCCACCTGGTGCGCGCCGTGCTCGAGGGTGTCGCCCATCGCGGCGCGGACCTCGTCGCCGCCGCCGAGGCGGACGCCGGCCTGACCATTCCCGAGTTGCGCATCGACGGCGGCATGAGCCGCAACAACGTCTTTGTCGCCGCCCTCGCGGACGCCACGGGTCGACCGGTGCGGGTGTCATCGGTCACGGAGGCGACGGTGCGGGGTGCGGGGTTCCTCGCCGGGTGCGAGGTGGGCCAATGGAGCGATCTCGCCGACACCGCCGAGCTCACCGCCGACGGACGGCTCGTCGAGCCCGCAGGCCCGCCGGGGATCTCCCGCGGCCGATGGGCCGAGGCCGTCGACAGGGCGAGGGGTTGGATACCGGAGCTCTCCGCACTCGACTTCTAATGTGGGAGTGCGCGGGCGCGAGCCCCGCATCGACACCCCCGACTACACCGAGGACACAGGACATGAACGACACCCTCGACACCTCCTCCGCCGACGCCGACGCCGACGGCACCACGCGGCGTCGCCTGCTCGCAGCCCTCGTCGGCGGCGGGATCGCCGCCGTGGCACTCCCCCGCATCGCCGGTGCGGCCGATGAATCGCCGTTGCGCGACCCCGCCGACAACGGCGCCCTGAACGCCGCGATGCGCCTCGAGACGCGGCTTGCCGCCACGTGTGCCGCCGCGCTCGAGGGTCTCGCCTCGGCCGCGGACCGCGAGGCCATCGCACTCCTGCGCGACCATCATGTGGCCTACGCCCAGGCCATCGCCGGAGTTCTCGGCCCCGATGCCGATCGCCCCGACGATTCCCCTCTCGCCGACCCTTCGGGGGCGTTCGTCTCCGTCGCTCGCACCCTCGCCGCCCTCGAGAGGGACGCCTCCGCCACTCACCTGTCGCTCATCGTCGGACTCAGCGGTGTCCGCTCTGCGGCACTGCTCGCCTCGATCGCCTCGATCGAATCCCGCCACGCCGCCGCCCTGGAGATGGTGTCGGGCACCGGCGCCATCGAGGCGTCCAGATGAGAACGCAACGACAGGAACACGACATGGAGAACCCGATGCAGATGGACACGACCTCCTCTCTCTCCCGCCGGACCCTCCTGCGCAGGGGCGGCATGCTCGCGGCAACCGGCGGATTGCTCGCCGCATGCGGCGGATCCACCGGCGAGGGCATCGCCCGCATCGGCATCGCCCCCGAACCCGTCGGCCTCGATGCGGTGGCCGTCGACGACGTGGTGTTGCTGCGAACAGCCGTGTCGATGGAGTTGCTCGTCGTCGACCTCCTCTCCCGCGAAGCGGTCACCGGGGCCGCCGGCCCGAACGCCGGTCTCGTCTCCGCACTCGTCGCGGCCCACGGCGGAAACCGTGACTCACTCGCCGCACTGACTTCCGAGCGGGGCGGCGCCGCGGTCGAGGAGCCGAACGCCAAGCTGATGTCGGTGTGGGGCGAGCGCACCGTCGAACTCGTCGCCGCGAGCGACCGTGGCGAGCGCGACGTGCTCGTGCTGGCACACGGCCTCGAGGAACTCCTCGCCGCCACGCACCAGATCCTGGTGCCCGAGATGACCGAGGCCGTGCTGCGTGGCCGGATGGCGGCACTCGCCGCAGGATCCGCCCGCCGGGCCGCAGTGATCGCCCAGGTGCTCAATCCCGGCACGGCCGGCTTCGCTCCCGGCACCGACGAGTCGGGCAACCCCACCGTGGCGACCCTTCCGACCACCTTCGGACAGACCGTGTCACCCCAGGTGGTGCTCGGCCCGGAGACCGACGGTGCCCGCGCGACGGTCGTGCTCGACACGCCCGGCCCGAACTCCTTCGTCTACTGAGCCGGCCCTCTCCCTACACTCGTCGACGACGGTGAGTCGTCCGGGTGGCCGCGGCGCAGCGATGCGTCGAGGAAAGTCGGGGCTTCACAGGGCAGGGTGCTGGCGAGAGCCAGGTCGGGGCGACCTGACGGAACAGTGCAACAGAGAGCAGACCGCCGATGGGTGCGAGAGCACCACAGGCAAGGGTGAAACGGTGCGGTAAGAGCGCACCAGCGTGCGGGGCGACCCGTGCGGCTGGGTAAACCCCACCCGAAGCAAGGCCAAGCAGGAGGAGGACGGCCCGTCCGACATCCTCCGGGTAGGCCGCACAGAGGGATGGTCACCCATCGCCTCCGGGCGAGGACAGAACCCCGCTTACAGGGCGACTCACCGTCACCCCCGCCCGATCAGCAGCGCCCGACGCGGGGATCGGGCCGGTGGACGAGCCGGCCCGTGCGCGCGAAATCGAGCACCTCGCGCCGCCCGACGATGCCGTGGGAGCGGGCGAGCCAGCCGATGAGGAAGAGCCCGACGATCTCGAGGGGCACGTTCATGAGCCCGCGCTCGATGCTCGGCAACGGAGCATCAGAGAAGGACACTCCCGACACGGGCCACCAGAACGTCACGGGATTGGTGAACGCGCCGTCGAAGATGAGGTGCAGGAACATCCCGATGGGCAGTGCCAGCCAGCGACGACGGGTGTCGGTGCCCCGTGTCGTGGCGAACATGACCGCCGCCAGTACGACGGTGCTCGCCGTCACCGAGTGCAGCATCCTCGCGCCTCCCCACGCGAGATCCACGACGTCGGGAAGGAGCGCTCCGAGAACGAGGACCCGGTAGTCGAAACGGTCGTCGCGGAACACGAACCACACCGCGGCGCACGCCGTGCCGACGAACCACAACACCATCGTGGTCAGGCTAGGGGCGCATCAGCGCAGGACCCGCACCGACGAGGGCACGCCCTTGGCACAGTCGTACACGAGGAAGCGCGCGGGATCGACCCCCACCACGGGCGTCGCGGGATTCGTGTCGTCGGGGGCGATGGTCGTGCCCGGGTCCACAACCGACACGACGGGGCCGCGCCACGAGGTGGTGGGCGGTGACAGGGTCGAGGACGTCGTGCCGCCCGGCATGCTCGTCGAGGACGAGGAGGAGGAAGACGACGAGGACGTGCTCGACGACGAGTCGGGCACCCTGTTCTTCCACGTGCCCGTGAGCGAGACGGGGAGCCGCCCCGACACCACCTCGGCGATGCAGTCGGGACCGGGCAGATAGAGACGCAACGGATTGCGCGTCGGCGCGGGGGGTGCCGACCAATCGAGGCGCGGGAGGGCCCCGCCGAACACGTCACGGTGCGCCGCGTCCATGAACGCCTTCCAGATGCGCGCCGGATAGGTGGCACCCTGCACGCGCGACACCCCGTCGCGACGGAACTCGGGGATGTTCACCATCGGCGTGTACGCCTTGGGGTCGCCCACCCACACCGCCGTCGACAACTGCCTCGTGAAGCCGACGAACCAGGCGTTGGTGTTGTTGTCCTGGGTTCCGGTCTTGCCCGCGGCGGGTCGCCCGCCCTCGAGCGGCGTGCGCCGTCCCGTGCCCACGGTGAGCGTCTTCTTGAGGATGTCGACGGCCTGATCGGCCACCTCCTTGGGGATGACCTGCACTCCCGCCGGCACGTGGGTGTAGATGACCCCCGACGGGCCCTCGATGCGCTCGATGAACCACGGTTCGTGGTGGACCCCGTCGTTGGCCAGTGTCTGGGCGCCGGATGCCATGTCGAGAGCACTGAGTTCGTTGGCGCCGGTGGAGAAACTGGCGTAGGGCTGGATGCGGAACGACTCGGGGGTGAGGTAGGGCGAGGAGGCCACCCGGTACAGGGTGTTGACGACGCGGTTCAGTCCGACGATCTGTGCGAGCCGGGCGTATGCACAGTTGATGGAGAGCCAGGTCTGTTCGGCGAGGCTCGTCACCGGCTGGCTCACCCCCTGACCGATCTCGAACGGTTCGCTCGGCTTGCCCGGGTTGGGCAGGGTGCAGGGCAGCGTTCCGTCGATCAGGTCGTCCGCCTGAACACCGGCCTCGAGGGCGGCGGTGAGGACGAACATCTTGATGCTCGAACCGGTCTGGCGACGACGAAGGGCCAGATTGACCTCGCTGCGACCCGGCACGAATCCGGGCCCTCCCACGATCGCGCGCAGGGCTCCGGTGGCGTTGTCGATCGCCACGAGCGACGAGGTGATCCCGGTGCGGTTGGCGGGCAGACGCGATGTGGCCGCGCTCTCCGCCTTGGCCTGCATCCCGGCGTCGAGGGTGGTGTGCACAGTGATGCCGCCGCGGTAGATCGCGTTCCATCTGTCGGCGTAGGTGGGCCCGAGGATGGTGCTCCGGTTGAGCAGGAAGTCCCGCACCATCTCGCTGAAGTACGTGCGGTTCGTCGTGGTGCGGGGGATGCTCTTGACCGTCTCGGGGATCGCGAACGTGGCGAGGGTCTCGTCGGCCACTTCGCGGGTCATCAGGCTCGTCTCGACGAACCTGTCGAGCACCTGGGCGAAGCGACGCTTCGACTGCTCGGGTCGCCGGATCGGGTCGTAGGTGGACGGGGCCCGCACGAGACCGGCGAGGAAACCTGCCTGGGCCAGCGTCAACTCGGGCACCGACGCGCCGAAGTAGACCTCCGCGGCGGCCTGCACCCCGTAGGCGTTGTTGCCGAAGAACACGGTGTTGAGGTACCGCTCGACGATGTATTTCTTCTCGACGGTCTTTTCCAGCATCACGGCATAGCGGGCCTGCAGGATCTTGTAGCGGCCGTCACGGGGAACGCCGGCGAGGTACTCGTTCTTCACCACCTGTTGGGTGATCGTGGATGCCCCCTGGCGTCCGGAGGAGTACTGGAAGTTGGCCAGTGTCGCGCGCACGAGGGCGCGCACGTTGACACCCTTGTGGGTGAAGAAACCGTTGTCCTCCACCGCCAGGATGGCGTCGACCATGGTGTCGGGGACCGAGTCGATGCTCACCGGCTGGCTGTTCTCCACCTCGAAGACCCCCACCAGGGTCCCCGTCGTGTCGAGGATCCG
>JAULXU010000119.1:0-10661 GCA_032118285.1 Ilumatobacteraceae bacterium | reverse complement strand
GGAAGTACGGGTAGCGGATCTGCATGACGCCGATCGACTCCGGGCACTCCCCCGGACGGCCGTCGACCCCGATCGGATGCCCAGGAACGCAGCGCGAGGCGTCGGTGGTGAAGTCCCCGACGTTCTTCTGCAGCCAGTAGGTCTCCTTGGCCGCCTGAGCCCGCACGACGTCCTCGTCGATGCCCCACTTGCAGGCCACCCATTGGATGATCTCGTCGGTGGTGCCCCTGAATTCTCCCGTCACCCTCCCGTAGCGCGGATAGTTCGGGTCGGCGGTGGGCGACGCAGTGGCGGCGCCCTTCGAGTTCGAGCCTGCAGGTCTGTGGTCGTCGACCTTCCCGGAGCCGGTCCTCGGTGGCAGGGGCGAGATGATCGGTGGCGGCGCGTTCAATTGGGCGCCCGGCGAGGCCACCGATGACACCCAAATGGCCGTCGCGCTGGCGTGGTCCCTGCTCTCGGCCGGTGGTTTCGACCCCGACGACCTCTGGATGCGCTTCCGCGAATGGGCCGCAGGTGCCACCGACATCGGTGTGAACACCCGCGCCGTCCTCGCCCATGCCCACCACGACGGCGCCGCGCGACGGGTGCACGAGGAGAGCGGACGAAGCGCCAGCAACGGCAGTGTCATGCGCATCGCTCCTGTGGGGATTCTCGGGGTTCGAGTCGGTGCACGCGAGACCGTGGCCATCGCGGCGGCCCAGTCGCGCCTGACCCACCACGATCCCGCCGCGGCGGCCGGGGCCGCTCTCGTGGCAGAGACCATGCGGCGCACGATCATCAGCGGAGATCTCGAGTCGTCTCTCGCCGAGGCCTTCGATGCCGTGCGCGAGCACGCCGAACCCGAGGTTGCCGCCGAGCTCGATGAGTTCGCCCGCCTCCTCGCGCCGGGATTCGACCCGCGGATGGAGGCTCTCCATTCCAACGGTTCCGTGTGGGGAGCGGTGAGCCAGGCCTTCTGGGGGGTGCGCACCGCCGAGGATTTCCATGGCGCCATCGCACTCGTGGCCGATCTGGGGGGCGACACCGACACGGTGGCCGCCATCGCCGGGGCCCTGGCCGGTGCCCTGCACGGTCGCCAGGGGATTCCGTCGCGGTGGTCCACCTACCTGCATGTTCACATGGCCGGTGCCGACGGCACCGAGTCGGTGCTTCGTTCGCAGGATCTCGTCGACCTGGCCCGGAACCTCATGGGTCTGCCCGCTGTTCGTCAGTCACCACCCGAGCCCGCCTTCGGACCCCACGTCGTCGACCCGCTCGGTGTGTGGGCGGCCGATCTGTCGGGTGCGTCCACCGCGCCCGTCGACCATGCGGTGGTGTCGCTGTGCCTGACGGGGGAGGCGTTCATCGCGCACGGACATCGCCGGGAGATCTACATGCGCGACGAGAACGGGGACCACAACCCGTCGCTCGGTGCCGCGGTGGCGGACGCCGTGGACGCCATCGACGCCTTCCTCGCCGAGGGGCGCAACGTAGTGGTGCACTGCCACGGTGGCCGGAGCCGCACCGGTCTGGTGCTGCGCGCCTGGTGGATGCGCCGCTACACGGGGACCGCCGCGGAGGCGATCGAGTGGGTCGACGCCGAATGGCCGCGCAACGAGCGCTGGACCAGGGACTTCGACGACTTTCTCGAGGACGTCTGGGAACCGCTCGTGTTCTCCGCACGGGGTGGGCGATGAACCCCGACGAGGAGATCCTGCTGGAGGAGCGCATCGAACCGATGTTCGCCGAACACGCGAACCTCGTGATGACCGAGACCGAGGACGGGCCCGACGCGGTGCGCTGGCCCCTCACCGGTCTCATGTCCGGATCGGGGCGCGAGTTCACCGCCCGCCTGTACCAGCGCTTCAACGGGACGTGGGTGCTGTGCATCGACTGCCCCATCGCCGTCGCGTCGGATTCTCTGCGGCTGCGGCGGTGGGTGACGTCGCGCTCGGCGACGATGCCCTTCGTCCAGATCCGTCTGGACACGCGCGGTGGGCGCGAGGTCGCCGTCGTCGCCACGCACTCGTTGCTGGCCACGGACGCCACGGCCGGGGCCATCGGGCAGGTGCTCGGTTCGATCGACCACGTCGTGCCCAAGTGGGTGACCGGCGTCGAGTCGATCGAGCGCATTGACGCCAAGATGCGCGCGGATCAGCAGAAGCGCGAGCGCGCGAGGTCGGATCGCGCCGCCACCGACACGTCGACGACCCGGTCGGCGGGGCGCGCCTCGACGATCCTGGCGATGCTCGACGACGAGGTCGATCCGGCCACCATGTTGGCCGAGGCCCTCGGCGAACTGGATGCCCTCGTGGGGCTCGCTCCCGTGAAACAGGTCGTGCGTCGCCTCGTGGCGGCCCAGAAGGTCGCGGGAATGCGCTCGGACAAGGGTCTGCGGTCGGTGGCGCCGTCGCCCCACCTCGTGTTCACGGGCAATCCCGGCACCGGCAAGACGACGGTGGCCCGCATCATCGGACGCATCTACCGCGCACTCGGACTGCTGGAGAAGGGGCACGTCGTGGAGGCCGACCGCTCGAGCCTGGTGGCCGGTTACGTCGGCCAGACGGCGTTGCGCACGAGGGAGGTGCTCAAGGAGGCCGAGGGTGGGATTCTCTTCATCGACGAGGCCTACTCGCTCACGTCGGTCTCCTCGATCGACTACGGACGCGAGGTGGTGGAGACGGTGCTCACCCACATGGAGAACAGGCGCGGCGACATCGTGGTCGTCGTCGCGGGCTATCCGGCCGAGATGCGCTCCTTTCTCGCCTCGAACCCCGGTCTGGCGAGCCGGTTCGACGTCCAGGTTCCCTTTCCCGATTACTCCAACGACGAATTGTCCCGGATCCTGGCGGGGCTCCTGGCCGAGCACGACTATCGCCCGACGCCGCAGGCGACGCTCGCACTCGCCGAGGTGATCGCGTCATGGGACAGGGGCGGGGACTTCGGCAACGCCCGCCAGGTGCGCACGCTCTTCCACGATGTGGTCGCGGCCCACAGCCTCGATGTGCTCGGCATCGGGGGCGCCGGCGATCTCGAGACACTGGAACCGCGCCACGTGCCCCGGCCGCGGCGCGACGAGCCGGTCGCACCCGAGCCGGCGGCTGGCTACATCTGACCCGGCCCCCGGGCGGTACTGTCGCGCGACGGGCGGGGGTGAGGTGCCTCCGGAGAGGACGAGGTGGTTCGCCATGGCCGAGGAACTGTGGAGATTGTCGGCGGGAGAACTGGCCCGGGGTATCCGGACCCGACGGTTCTCGAGTCGCGACGCGGTGGAGGCACACCTGTCGCGCATCGACGCGGTCAATCCGTCGCTGAACGCCGTCGTGAAGGTCCTCGCTGCCGAGGCTCGTGCGGGTGCCGATGCCGCTGACGCGGCGGTCGCCGCGGGTGCGCCCCTCGGGGCCCTCCACGGAGTTCCCTTCACCATCAAGGAGAACATCGACGTCGCCGGTCAAGCGACGACGAACGGCATGGCCGTCTTCGCCGAGGCCATCGCCACGGAGGACGCTCCCGTGGTGGCGCGCATGAAGGCGGCCGGCGCGATCCCGCTCGGGCGAACCAACATGCCCGACATGGGTCTGCGCATCCACACCGACTCGAGCCTCTACGGCCGTACCCGCAACCCATGGGAGGCCGACCGCACTCCCGGGGGATCGAGCGGCGGCGAGGGTGCTGCACTGGCATCGGGGATGAGCCCCATCGGACTGGGCAACGACATCGGCGGATCGTTGCGCAACCCGGCCCATGCCTGCGGCGTGGCGTCGCTGAAGCCATCCACCGGCGTCATTCCCGACACCCAGACCTTCCCCGTCCCGGACCGGGCTCTGTCGTCCCAGGTCATGCTCAATCAGGGCGTGATGGCGCGCCGGGTGAGCGATGTGCGTCTCGGCACCATGGTCGTGGCCGGTCCCGATCCGCGCGACCCGGTGAGCGTGCCGGCACGTCTCACCGATCTCGCTCCGGGAGAGAAACTCACGGTGGCGGTGATGGCAGAGCCGCCGGGTGGCAGCACCCATCCGGAGGTGGCGGCGACGGTGCGCGCGGCGGCGGATGCGCTGTCGGCGGCCGGACATCGCGTGGTGGAGGCGACCCCGCCCGACTACGAGATGAGCATGTTGCTGTGGGCAGGGATGCTCTTCAACGAGTTGCACGACGTGCGCGACCAGATCGAGCCGGTCATGGGGACGGATGCCCGCGCCATCATCGCGGCGTCCCTCGCCAGGTTCCCCAGGATGTCCTCGCTGGAGGTGTACCTCATGCATGCCCAGCGCGACGGCGTCGCCCGCCGCTGGGGACAGTGGTTCGAGGACCATCAGGTTCTGCTCTGCCCCACGTGGACCCAGCCGGCATTCATGGCCGGTGCCGATGTCGCGGGGGAGGAGGAGTCCGTGCTCGAGTTGATGAGGCCGGTGCTGCCGGGCAATCTGCTCGGCCTGCCCTGTGCGGTGGTGCCCGCCGGGATGGCGGGCAATCTGCCGGTCGGCGTGCAGGTGATGGGGGCGCGTTACACGGATCTGCGCGTGCTCGCCGTGGCCGAACAGATCGAGAATCGCCTCGGTCTGCCGACCCCCATCGATCCCCGCCCGTGAGGTCACGGGGGTTCCCCCCAGTCTCATCCCCGCCTACATTCTCGTCGTGACCTCGCCCTGGCTGCGCCGTCCCCTCACCGTCTCGGGAGTCGCCGTGGCGGCACTGGCGCTGCTCGTCGCCCTGCCCGTGTGGGTGCCGGTCGCGATCGTCGTGGACGTGGTGCGCGGTCACCGGCGGTTGCCGGTGCTGCGTCTCCTCGCCTTCGCACTGTGTTGGGCGTGGCTCGAGATGGCGGGCATCGCCACGGCCATCGCACTGTGGTGCGCCGGCCAGGCTCGCAACCTGCGGGCACATTTCGCACTGCAGCGATGGTGGGCGAGAAATCTCATCACCGCCCTGCGGACCACCACCGGACTGCGCATCAGCGTCGAAGGGGCGGAACACGCCAGGGGTGGTCCGTTCGTCGCACTGTGTCGTCACGCCAGTCTCGCCGATTCCCTGGTCTCGGCGTGGGTGTTCGGATCCCTCTCCGACCTGCGTCCCCGCTATGTGCTCAAGAAGGAGCTGTCCCTCGATCCGTGTCTCGACATCGTCGGGCGGCGTCTGCCCAACTGGTTCGTGGACCGGAATTCGACCCGCGTGGCCCGCGAGATGGAGGGCATCGAACAGATGGCACGCGGTCTCGGGCCCGGCGAGATCGCCGTCATCTTCCCCGAGGGAACCCGTGCCTCCGCCGCCAAACGCGCACGGGAGTTGGCTCGGCTCGAATCCCGATCTCCCGAGCGCCACGCCCGGCTCGCAGGTCTCGAGCGGCTCCTGCCCCCCAAGTCGGCCGGTTCGGCGGCTCTGCTGGCGGCAGTGCCCGACGCCGACGTGCTCACCGTCTGGCACACCGGATTCGACGGCCTCGACACCTTCGGTGGGATCCTGCGGGCACTGCGGCGCCCACCGGCGGCCCGCGTCGTGGTGGAAGTCCACGCGCGCACGGGGATTCCGACCGGGGAAGGGTTCGTTCGTTGGCTCGATGAGCAATGGGTGAGAATGGACCGGGAAGTGGACGCCGAGATGTCGGCCACGACCCGCGACGCGGGAGGTGCGTGATGGGTGAATCGATGCTCGTGGCGGCGGCGGCGATCGCCGTGCTGATGGTGGCGACCTGGTTCCTGAGCGTGGTGCGCCGAGACGCCTCCATCGTCGACATCGTGTGGGGTCTCGGATTCGTCGTGGTGTCGTGGGTCCTCGTGGCCGCACTGGACGCCGACCGTCCCCGCCAGTTCCTCCTCGCCGCTCTCACCAGCGTGTGGGGACTGCGCCTCGCCGGATACCTCGCGCGCAGGAACCTCGGCAAGGGCGAGGACTTCCGCTACAAGGCCATGCGCCGCCGCTGGGGTGCGCGGTTTCCTGTCGTGAGCCTCGTGACCGTGTTCGGTCTCCAGGGAGTGATCATGTGGATCGTCTCCCTTCCCCTCCAGTACGGCAGCGCCGATGCCGAACCGGGCATCGGACCGGTGGCGGTGATGGGCATCATGGTGTGGCTGGTCGGGTTCCTGTTCGAGACGGTCGGCGACGCACAGCTCGCGCGCTTCAAGTCCGATCCGGCGAATGCCGGGCGGGTCATGGATCGCGGCCTGTGGAGCCTCACGCGCCACCCGAACTACTTCGGCGACTCGATGGTGTGGTGGGGCATCGGCATCGTGGCGGCCGAGACGGGATCGGGAGTCGTCGGTCTCGCCGGACCGCTCGTGATGATGTTCTTCCTCATGCGCGTGTCGGGCGTGCCGATGCTCGAGCGCTCGCTCATGAAGCGGCGCGAGGGATATGCCGAGTACGTCGCCCGCACGAGCGCATTCTTTCCGCGTCCGCCCCGCGCCGGCTGAGACGTCGCTTCGGCCGCAATCCTCAGTCGAGGGCGGCGAGGATCTCGGCGACGAGGTCGCGTGGATCCTCGAGTCCGACGGAGAGACGGATCAGTCCGTCGGTGACCCCGACTTCGGCGCGCACCTCGGGGGACAGACCCACGTGCGTGCTCGTCGCCGGGTGGCACGCGAGCGTCTCGGGCCCCCCGAACGACGTGGCGGTGCGCACGAGGGAGGTCCTGGCGAAGAACGACCGGCAGGCGTCGATGCCGCCGGCCAACTCGAAGGAGAGGAGACTTCCGCCCATCCGCATCTGGCTGCGGGCCAGTTCGTGCTGGGGATGGGCCGGATGGAACGGATGCAGCACGGTGACGACCGCCGGGTGATCCCCGAGATCGGAGGCGAGTCGCAGCGCGGTGGCGTGCTGGCGTTCCGTGCGCACGCCCAGTGTCTTCACCCCGCGCATGGCGTTGAGGGCGTCGTGGGGGGACGCGACCGCTCCGTGCATGACCGAGTAGGTCCAGATCTCGTCGATGAGGTCGCGCGCTCCGGCAACAACGCCGAGGAGCGCATCGTTGTGTCCGCCGATTCCCTTGGTGGCCGAGTGGAGCACCAGATCCACTCCGAAGTCGAGCGGCCGTTGCCCGAGCGGGGTGGCCATGGTCGAGTCCACGAGCGTGAACGGCCCGGTGATGGTCCCGAGCTCGGCGAGGTCGGCGACGGCGAGGCGGGGGTTCGACGGGGTCTCGGCGAGGACGAGGACGGTGCGACCCGGCACCACCGCGGCGGCGAACGCTCCGGGGGCAGTGGGGTCGATGAACGTGGTCTCGATGCCGAAGCGCCGACAGGGCCCCTCGAGGAACGACCGGGTGGCTCCGTAGACGTTGTTCTGGGCCACGATGTGACTGCCCGTCCCGCACAGGGAGAGCACCACCGAGGCGATGGCACCCATCCCCGATCCGAACGCCAGTGCCGACTCGGCCCCTTCGAGGTCGGCCACGATGTTCTCGAACCGGGTGACCGTGGGGTTGGCGTAGCGGGCGTAGAACGCTCCCGACCGCACCCCCGTGGCTCGACGGGTGGCGTCGTCGAGATCGCTCGACTCCCAGGCCGTGGCCGGCCACAGAGCGGGGGACAGGGCCCGGGATTCGTCCCGACCGGACGACACCACGCGCGAGTCGGGGTGGTGTTCGGGCTGCTCCGTCACGGGACGATGCTAACGAGGGAGTCGACCCCGGGGCGCGGGGGTATCGGGCGCAACACCGATCCCTTCCGCGAGGGTCGCGCATGGTCGTTCGGGCGGAGGTGCCCTCGTCTACTGTGGGGGAATGATCTCGTATCTCGACGCCGGCACCGGCACCATGATCGTCTCGGCCATCGCCGGGGGAATCGGCGGCCTTGTCGTCGCCGTCAAGATGGGCATGGCCCGCCTGCGGTCGCGGGTGACGGGCAAGCCCATGGCCGAGGCCGACACGGGCGTGGACGCCACGACCTCCTCCCACGACTGACCCCATGACGGGGCCCACACCCAACCCGGGTTCATTCCGCGATCCTCTGAGTCGCGTCTTCATCGGGGACGGTCGCGTCGTCCGTGCCTTCACCGCGGCCGGTGCGACCGACATCGATGCGGTCTGGAAGAAGACGTCGATACAGGACGCGCTTGCCTCGGGGACACTCATCGAGTCCCGCATCGTGACCCCGGCCAAGGTTGGTCTCGGCGAACCGTGGAAGAAGGCGATGACGCATCCGCTTCTTCCGTTCGTGTCGCACCCGCACGAGTGGACCTTCTCGATGCTCAAGGACGCCGCTCTCCTGCAGTTGGCCCTCATCCGCTCGACCCTCGCCGACGGCGTCGCGGTGAAGGACGCCACCCCCTACAACGTCCAGTTCGTCGGGACGCGACCGGTCTTCATCGACGCGGGATCCTTCGAACCCCGGCGCAAGGGTGACCCCTGGTACGGCTACCTCCAGTTCTGTCAGATGTTCCTCTATCCGCTCATGCTGCAGGCGCACCTCGAGGTGGCGTTCCAGCCGTTCCTGCGCGGACAGATCAACGGCATCGCCCCCGACATGATGCGCAAACTGCTGCCGGGAAGCATCCGTCGTCCCCGTCGCGGTCGCTTCACCCACGTGGTGCTCCTCGCGGCCGCACAGTCCCGCTTCGCCTCCACCGAGGTGGACGTGCGCAAGGCCGCGGCCAAGGCGGGCATGAACGCCAAGGTGCTCGATGCCACCCTCTCGAAGATGGAGAAGATCGTCGCCGGACTCGAGACCCGGGAGTCCTCCTCGACGTGGTCGGGATACTCGGAGCGCGGTCACTATCTGGAGTCGAGCCTCGACGAGAAGGAGAAGTTCGTCCGTGACGCGGTGAAGGCCGCTCCCCGTGCCCAGGTGTGGGACGTGGGCTGCAATGACGGACGCTTCAGCCGCATCGCCGCGCGTCACGCGAAGTCCGTGGTGTCGATGGATGCCGACCCCCTCGTGGTCGACCGTCTGTACCGAGAGTTGCGGGCCGAGAAGAACGAGCGCATCCTGCCCCTCGTCGTCGACATGTCGGACGCCGGTGGCGGCATCGGATGGCGCGGGCGCGAGCGGCCCGGCATCCTCGATCGCGGGGCCCCCGACATCGTTCTCTACCTCGCCGTGGTGCACCACATGGCCATCACCTACAACATCCCGCTCGCGGCGCAGGTGGACATGCTCGCCGACCTGACCCCCGAGATCGTCATCGAATTCCCCCACGAGGACGACCCGATGGTGCGCACACTGTTGCGCAACAAGCGGGAGGGCATCCACGGCGACTACACCCTCGCCGGTTTCGAGAAGGTCCTCTCCGGGCGCTTCAAGGTGCAGCGTCGCGAGACGCTCGCGGGGGGCACCCGCACCATCTTCCATGCGACGCGCAAGGGCGCGTCGCGACGCACGGGTCGCTGAGTTCGAGCGGCGCCCGGCCGGCCGCGGCCGGCGCGCGGGACTACTTGTTCTCGATCGTGCTCACCAGCAGGTCGTAGGAACCGGCAAGTTCGGGGACTCCCGCGAGCAGGCCGAGCGGTTCGGGATCGACCCCGAAGAGGTTGCGCAGCCAGGCCGTGACGGCGTGCCGGATGATGGGGAATGCCAGTTCGACCTTGGCCGCGGGCGGGACGCATCCGTCCTCGCCGAGGCGCCGCAGTGCCGGATTGGCCTCGAGCAGGGCGCCGAGCCCCGACGCCTCGGCCACGCCGATGATGCCCGTCCCGTTGCCGAAGGTGCAGAAGTCGTCGAAACCGTTGTGGCCGACACCGTCGATGATCCACAGCAGCGAGGGCGACGGAGCCTTCTCGTAGGCGGGCCGGGTGCGCTCGGTGGGCGACACGATGGCGTCAAGTGCGCCGGCGAGGAAGAAGGAGGGCTTGGCGGGCATGTCGCCGCCGTCCTGGCGAAGGTCTCCCGAGGCCATGGAGACGTAGCCGTCGATGCGGTCGTCGGCTGCCGCGCGCAGGGCCGTTCCGCCACCGGCGGAATGTCCGACGACGGCGATGCGCTCGAGGTCGAGGCGGTCGGCGAAGCGTTCGTCGGCGGCCACCAGGTCGAGCGCGGAGAAGAGATCGGTCACGGAATCCTCCGCGGTGCCGACCGTGGCGTTCACGAGGGCACGGGGGAGGTCGCGGGACCAGTGGTCGGGGGAGATGACGACCATGCCCCATGAGGCGAGGTGGGCCGTGAGGAAGGTGCTCTGCACGCGCATGCCCGATGCGCCGTGGCTGAAGAGAACGACGGGGAGGTCCGAGCCGTCGGCCTCGGCGTCGCGCGCAGCCGGAGAGGTGTAGGAGGAGGGGGCATCACCGGTGAGGATGTTGCGGATGACCTCGGGGGTGAAATCGCGCACGTCGTAGGTGTCGGTGCCGGTCGTGCCCTCGACCGCCGGGTACCACACCTCGACTTCGGCGCCCGAGGCGAGCGTCAGCGTGGTCACCCCGACGGGATCGGGACCGACGGCGATGTACGCCTCGGCCAGAGTGTCGGCGTTCGGATCGCCGCCCTTCGGGGTGGAGGATCCTCCGCCGCATGCGGCCAGGGCCACGACGGAGGTGAGTGCGAGAGAACGAGCAATCATGCGCATGACGTGCAGTATTGCCCGTGGAGTGGCGACCCTGAAAACCCGGGACGGGGAAAGACGCTTCCAAACGGCTAGTTTCGGGGGTGCGCGGGGGTTCGCTCCCGAGCTGGCGACGTGGCGGAATGGTTTACGCAGCGGCCTGCAAAGCCGTTTATCCGAGTTCGATTCTCGGCGTCGCCTCGACTTCGTCGTTCATT
>JAULXU010000118.1:2710-5736 GCA_032118285.1 Ilumatobacteraceae bacterium | reverse complement strand
GCCATCATGGGCAACGGGTTCACCCTCCCCGGTGGATCCACGGGGGTCTTCGACAAGCGCCTGCTGACCGTCCTCAAGACTTTCCAGCGCGTGGTCGGCCTGCGGGTCACCGGAGTCGTCGACGCGCCCACGGCCAAGGTGCTCAAACTGTCTGCGGCACCCGCCACGACCTCGGCCCCCTCGGCCCCCACGTATCCGCTCACTCCCACCACGCTCCCCGCGCCCGGCTCACGGGGCAACACCGTCGTGCACGTTCAGCGTGCCTTGATCTCGCGCGGCTTCAAGATTCTCGGCGGTGCGGACGGCATCTACGGCTCGGCCACCCGCGCGGCGGTGAGCCGTTTCCAGAGCTCGAAGAAACTCAGTGTCACGGGCCGGGTCGACGTGGCCACCGCGCGCGCTCTCGGCCTGGTTGCACCCGCACCCGCACCGAAAAAGCCCGCGCTTCCCTCGACCATTCCGTGGAACGCCCTGCCCGTCATCGGCCAGCGCGGCGACGCCGTCAAGGTTCTCCAGAATGCCCTCATTGCCGCCAAGATTCCTCTCTTCGGCGGTGCGGACGGGATCTTCGGCACCGCCACGGCCAACGCCATTCGCGCCTTTCAGGCGGCGAAGAAGCTCGACGTCAACGGCCGACTCGACCTGCGCACCGCGATCGCACTCGGCATCACCAAGGGCCCCTCGGTCGTGCTCGACGTCTTCCCCGTGCAGGGTCGCTGCTCGTTCAGCAACACGTGGCAGGCACCCCGTTCGAACGGCAGGGTTCACGAGGGCGTGGACATCATCGCCCCCCTCAACAACCTCGTCTACGCCGTCAAGGACGGAACCATCACCCGCCTGTACAGCGAAGCCACGGACAGGCTCGCCGGCAACGGCGTCCGACTCACCACCGACGACGGCACGTACTTCTTCTACGCCCACTTCTCGCGCATCGCCACCGGTATCCGGGTGGGCACGAAGGTCAAGGCCGGTCAGATCATCGGCTACATCGGGAGCACAGGCGCCTCGAGCGGACCCCATCTCCACTTCGAGATTCACCCCCTCGGTGGCGCCGCGGTCGATCCCACCCCGTACGTGGCCGCGGTCAACGCCTGCCACGTCACCGCCCCACGGCCTCAGCCGTGATTCCCCCGGTCTCGATCCGGCGTGCCGAGCGATCCATCGGCGCGCCGGGTCGACCCGGGCGAGACCCTCAGGGGCGGATCTCGTAGAACGCGTTGACGGAATGCTCCACATCGAGGCGGCGGAACCGGCCGAACCCGGCGTCACGAGCCATCCGCTCGGCCATTTCGGCCGACAGACCCAGCGTGCCGAGCCCGGCCCCGCCCGGCTCCGACATCGCCGAGGACATGCACGACATGACGCTGATGCCGTAGAGCATCGAGGCCATCGGATTGCGCTCCATGTTGGGGCCGAGTCCTTCCAGAGCCTTGATGTCGACGAGGAGCCACGAGCCAGCCGGAGCGATCGCCCGCCGAATCCCCGCCATGATTTCGGCGGGCCGGGTCATGTCGTGGATGCAATCGAACGTGGTGACGAGGTCGACCGATCCGTCCGACGGCAGGGGCTGCTCGCGCGGATCCACGAACTCGACGTTGTCGAGACCCTCTTCCTCGCGGCGGGCGCGGGCGCGCTCGAGGGCGTGTCGCGAGATGTCGTATCCGATGAAGGTGCTGCGGGGGAAGCGGCGCGCCATGAGCATCACGGCCCCTCCCGCGCCGCAACCGATGTCGGCCACGCGGATGCCCTCCTCGAGTTTCTCGACGACGCCGTCGAGTGCCGGAAGCACCACCGGGAGGAGGAACGACCGATTCCACGGCTCGAAACTGCGTTCTATGCCCACCGCGCCTTCGGGTCCGTGGGAGTCGTAGTCGAATCCGATTCCCGTCCGAAAGGCCTCGGGCAGCCGGTCGAGGCTCTCCATCGTGCGCGGAAGCCTGTGGAACATGCCCATGCCGTAGGCCGGATGCTCGGGACTGGCCAGTACGGCCACGCCCTCGGGCGAGAGGCTGAATAGCGGCACATCCGCGGATGGGTCCTCGCAAACGATTATTCGCGCAGCGGCCTGGTTGTAGGCCCACTCCCGCACCCAACGCTCGTGGAGGCCACAGGAGGCCGCCAGATCAGCAGCAGTCACGGGCCGACCTGCCGATGCGAGTGCGACATAGAGACCGAGCCGATCCCCGAGATGGATCATTCCCGCGGTGACCGCTCCCTCCAGCTTGGAGAACACCGTGAACGAAAAGAACTTGAGGGCGTCGGGATCGGGTGCGCTTTCCATGGTCGCACCCTAGGACCTGTCGTGTCGCGGTCGCTCACCCGGGCTCAGGCGGTGCGCAGCTCGTGTGGCAGATGCTCGTCGTCGGAGAGTGCACGGAGGCCGAACGTCACTCCGTCACCGAGAGCGAAGGTCCGCAGACGGCTGACTGTGGCATGCGCGATGTGGAAGCGCTCCCACTCCCAGGGAGTCGGCTGGAGCCCGAGCATGTGGCAGATGGCGACACTGCTCGTCCCGGCATGGCACACGAGAGCGACCTTGTGGTGCTCCCTCCAGCCGGGTCCCGTCTCCCACACCGGCAGATCGGTGTCCCGTCGGACGACGCCGCGCTCCTCGAGAAAAAGACTCGTCCCGATGTTGATCCGTTCGACGAAGTCACTCACCTTCTCGCCGCCGTCCAGTCCCTCCCAGCGCTCGGTCGACGTCTTTTCCCGCTCCGCCTGCCACGCTGCCGCCGCCCGTTCTTCGGGCGTGCCGTGCCAGACCGGGTTTCGAATCTCCTCGAGCCAGGGTTCCACCACGAGGTCGACGCCGAGACGTTCCAACCAGGGGTCCGCGGTCTGGCGGGTGCGCACGAGCGGGGACACCAGAACCTCATCGAATGCCTCGCGGGCGAGGTGCTCGGCCAGATGTTCCGCCTGGCGTTGGCCGATGGTGGTGAGGGGAGGATTGTCGACGGCCAGGCCGTCCTTGACCCATTCGGGTTGGGCGTGCCGGACGAGGACTATCTCCATAGACGGGACACCAT
>JAULXU010000118.1:0-2700 GCA_032118285.1 Ilumatobacteraceae bacterium | reverse complement strand
TCCGCCGCGTTCACTCGTCCGGTGGTACGAAGTCGATGTCGCAGTTGGAGAACGCACGTCGGAACTGGGTGACATACCGTTCGTCGTCGTAATCCGGTCGCACCATGTTCTCGAAGTTCTGCATCTGGCGCCCGAGACACAGCAGTTGATCCTCGTCGAGTTCGAGGAGGTAGATCTCCGCCAGCACCCGACCCATGGCGAGGGCCTCCGAATCCTCGTCGATGGGGGCTGTCGGCGGGTCGGTGGCGGTCGGCGACGGGATGGCGGGGAACGGCAGCACCACCGGTCCATCCCCCTCCGGTGACACGACCTCGGGCAGGCCGCACCGGTCGATGACGGCCGCCTCGACCATGTTCGCCCGGACGAGTGCCTCGCGGGAGGACGCTGCTTCCCATGCGGAATACGTCGCGGCGTCGAACGCGGCCTGGGTGACATCCCACAACAGATCGTCCATGCGGGCGATGAATTCACCCAGGTCGGCGGCCAGGACGGCGGCGACCTCCATCGTCTCCGGCGTGGCCTCGAATCCACCCTCGGCCACGGCAAGCACAAGGTCGTGCGCCCGCATGGTGTCGCTTCGGAACTGGCCGAACTGATCCTCGGCCCTGTTGTCGATGCCGATCGACAGATTGACCACGAATCCCGAGACCGACGAGATGTCGGCGCACTCGCCCGCACCCGGAGTCCCGCATCCCGCCAGCAGGGACGCAAGCACCGCGGTGGCGATGGGCAGACGAACACTCACGGCGAATCCGCCGTTGTCGCCACGATCCAGGCCTCGTACATCTCGCGATAGCGGCCCTCCCGTGCCAGCAGATCCCGGTGCGGGCCGTCCTCGACGACGCGTCCAGCGTCGAGAACCACGACCCTGTCCGCCCGGGCCGCGGTGGAGAGGCGATGGGCGATGGCGATGGAGGTGCGGCCTGCTGCGAGCGCATCGAGCGCCCTCGAGAGCCGCACCTCGGTGAGGGCATCCACCGATGAGGTCGCCTCGTCGAGAATGAGCACGTCGGGGTCGGCGAGCGCTGCGCGACCGAGGGCCACGAGCTGACGTTCCCCCGCCGAGAGAGCCGACCCCCGCTCCCCCACCGTCGTCGAGATCCCCTGTTCCAGCCCGTCGAGCCAATCTCCGAGTCCCAGCCCCACCAGGGAAGCCTCGCACTCCCGCTCGTCGGCATCCGGTCGGGCGAAGCGCAGATTGTCGAGAATCGTGCCGCTGAACAGGAACGGCTCCTGCGGAACGACCATGAGTCGCATCCGCAATTCGGCATTGTCGACATCGCGCAGGTCCACACCCCCGAGCCTGATGCATCCGGCTCCCGGATCGGCGAAACGGGCCACGAGTCGTCCGAGCGTGGTTTTTCCCGATCCCGTCTGTCCGACGAGGGCTACCGATTGTCCCGCCGGGATGTGCAGATCGATGTCATGGAGCACGGCGGACTCCGGCTGGTCACCCGCTCGGCTGCGATACGCGAACGACACGCCCTCGACATCGATCGACAGACGGCCTGCCGGGAGAGCCACCGGACGCGACGGACCGGGAGGTCCGGTGGGTGTGTCGAGCACGGCGAGCACCCGGCGCAGGCTCGCGACCGCCGACTGAGTGTGGTCGAGCACCTCGGTGAACTCTCCGATGGGTTCGAGGAATCGGTACGTGAGGAAGATGAACCCCACGAGTGCGCCGGAGGTGAGACCCGCCTCCGGCCCGCGCGCGACTCCGGCCACCACGATGCCGCTCACGCAGAACACCGAGAACACCTCGCCCATCGGGAAGAGGAACGCACCGATGATGGACACCCTCATGTTGGCCCTCGTCCGTTCCTTCATGACCCGGGCGATCCGCCGAACGGGAACGTCCTGGGCCCGGTGCAACAGGAGCGTGTCGACCCCGTTCGCCATCTCGCTCACGGCACCGAGGGCGTCGGCATTGAGCTCCCTGACCCGCGCATAGGACACCACGAGCCGCCGCTGGATTCTTCCGAGAACGAAGACGAGGGGTGACGCGATGGCGAAGCACACCAGACTGAGCATCCAGTCGTAGCTCAGCATGACCATGCCGACGACGGCCATCAGGGTCCCATCGAGCAGGTAGACGAGTGCGCCCCAGGAGAAGAACTGCTGCAGGGTGTCGATATCGCTCGTCACCCTGCTCACGAGGGCTCCGCGCTTCTCGTCGCCGTGGTCGGCGAGGCTCAGTCCGTGGATGTGCCGGAAGAGCCGAACGCGCAGGCCGTACAGGGCGGCCTCGCTGCGCTCACCGAGTCGCACCACGGCGAGCCTCTGGCAGATTCCCGCCAGCAGCACCGCGACCACTCCGACGCCGACGAGGAACCCGATGAAGCCCATGCGGACCTCGCCGCCGCGCACCCCGTTGTCGATGGCCTGTTGCAGGAGAATCGGGATGGCCACCCGCGCTCCGGCGCCCGCCCCGGCGAGGAGGAAGGTCGCGAGGAGTCCGGTGCGGAGGGCCGGGGCCACCTCCACACTGCGGCCGAGCACCTCGAAGGTCCCGACGCGGGACTGCTCGGGCTCCATCAGCCGACCCTCTTTCCGCGACGGTCGTCATCGAAGGCTTCCAGCAGGGCCCGGTATCCGGGCAACGATTCCATGAGTCGTTCGTGGGTGCCCTGATGCACCGAGCCGTCGTCGGCCACGTACAGCACCTCGGACGCCGCCGCGATGGTCGAGCAGCAGCGCCTC
>JAULXU010000117.1:0-3628 GCA_032118285.1 Ilumatobacteraceae bacterium | reverse complement strand
CGCGGCAGCCACGAGTTGCTCGAGCCGGACGATGTCGGTCGCGAACCGGTCGGGGTCGACCGGGCCGATGACGTGGACCCGAATGACGTGGGTCTCCGGATCGGCGGCGAGGGTCATGGTGCCGGGTGTCATCGTGATCGAGTTGGCCACCACGGTCGTGACGAGAGGTGACCGGGTGTGCAACTGCACCTCCAGCACCCGGGCTGCCCGCCGCTCGGGAGTGGGGCGCAACACCGTGACGACGACGGCGAGGCTCGAGGTGACGAGATTCGCCACCATGTGCACGGTGAGTCGCAGCACTGCCATGGGTCGCAGCCGCGCCAGTGCTTCCGTGCGGTCGGGGACGAACCACAGGAGGAAGACTGCGACGAGGACGCCCCAGATGACGTTGGCGGGCGAGATTCTTCCCCAGAGCGCCACCCACACGGCGGCGAGACCGGCCACGCGCAGGATCATGATCCCCTCACCGCCGCTATGTACAGGATCGGATCGGTGAGCACGTGCGCCGCCGACATGCTGAAGTCATAGAGAGGTCCTGCCAGTGCCGCCACGGCCAGGCTCGCTCCGACGAGCGACATCGTGGCGCCGGTCATCAGGGGCCTCGTGCGCAGCACCGCCGTACGGCCCTCGACCGGCTTCGGGCGCGGTTCACCCCAGAACACCGCCATCCAAATCTTCGTCATGGACACGAGCGTGAGGATGCTCGCCACCGCGGCAGCCGCCACGAGCCACCACTGCGACTCCGCCAGACCCTCCCTCACGAGGAGGAACTTGGCGAGGAAACCGGAGAATGGAGGAAGTCCAGCAAGGCTGAGCGCGGGGACGAGGAACAGCACGCCGAGCACACCCGAGCGTCGGGCCATGCCACCAAGCCTGTCGAAGGAGCTCTCCCCCGTCTCGTGCTCGACGATGCCGCTCACGAGAAAGAGAGACGTCTTCACGAGGATGTGGTGCACCAGATAAAACACGGTGGCAGCGATGGCCGTCACCGTTCCGAGCGCGACACCCATGACGATGTACCCGATCTGGCTGACGATGTGAAAACTGAGGATTCGCTTCATGTGGGTGTGCGAGATGGCGCCGACCACACCCACCAGCATCGTGGCCGCGGCCACCGCGACGAGGAGTCCGTTCTGTCCTCCCGGAAACAGAAGCGTCTCGGTGCGCACGATTGCGTACACGCCGACCTTGGTGAGCAATCCCGCGAACACCGCCGTCACCGGACTCGGTGCGGCGGGATAGGCATCGGGAAGCCAGAAATACAGGGGGAAAACGGCCGCCTTCATCCCGAACGACAACAACAGCAGCAGGTTGAGCCCCGTGCGCACACCATCCGGGAGTGCGGCGAGACGCTCGGCGAGGTCCGCCATGGACACGGTCCCCGTCGCGGCGAACACGAGGCCCACCGCGGAGAGGAACACCATGGACTCGATGATGTTGAGCACGGTGTAGGTGGCCCCGGCGCGCACCTGGTCGTCGCGGGCCTCGAGCGTCATGAGCACGTAACTGGCCATGAGGAGCAGCTCGAAGGCGACGAAGAGGTTGAAAAGGTCGCCGGCGAGGAAGGCCTGGGAGATGCCCGCCGACAACACCAGATACACCGGGTGATACACCGGCGACGCATCGTCGACGCCGCGCTGGCCGACGGCGAACACCAGGACGGCGAGCACCACCACGAGAGAGATGACCACCAGCACGGCCGACAACCGATCGGCGACGAGCGTGATGGCGATGTTGGCGGGCCACCCTCCGAGACGCGAGGCGATGACATCCTCCTCGGTCACCCTGACGAGCACCGCCACTGCCGAAGCGAGGGAGGCAGCGAGCACGGTGAAGCTGACCCATCGCTGCAACACGCGGGTCCGCACGAGGATCGTGAGCGCCGCCCCGAGGAGGGGCAGGGCCACGGGAAGTGCAAGGAGCAGATCCATCAGCCGACGTCCTCGTGATCGGGCGAGTCGCCCGACTCTGCTGCGAGAGCGGCGAGGCGCTCGGTGCGACGGTCCTCGACATCGTCCTCGACGACGTCGTTGCCGTCGATGCTGTGGAGACGCAATGCGAGAGCGGCCAGGAACGCCACCAGAGCGAAGCCGATCACAATGGCGGTGAGGATGAGGGCCTGGGGCACGGGATCGGCCGGCGCATCCGGCCCGCCGACGAGCGGGGCACCGCCCTCACGCGACCCGGCTGCGAGGATGAGGAAGTTCACCCCGTTCGACAACACCGCGACGCCGATGATGATGCGGGTCATCGTGCGCTGCAGAATCAGGTAGGTGCCGGCTGCGAACAACACGCCGATGAACACGACGAGGGAGAGGCTCATCTGCGCTCTCCTTCCCGGTCGCGGGGCGACTCACCGAGCACCACGAGGACGGTGAGAACGAATCCGACGACGGCGAGATACACGCCGACGTCGAAGACCGCCGCCGAGACGAGCTTGAACTCGCCCACCAGGGGCCACTCGCTCTCGAACACGGCGGACTCGAGCAGGGCGTCCCCCGCCAGGAGCGGCGCAATCGCGGTTCCGACCGCGAGGAGCACCCCCGCCCCGAGGAGGACGTTGGGACGGGCCCGCCCGCACAGATCCACCTCTGCCGTGCTTCCGGCGAGGTGACGCAATGTGAAACCGGCACCGGCGACGAGGCCACCGATGAAGCCGCCGCCCGGAGCGTTGTGGCCCCGAGCCATGAGGAACAACGACACGAGGAGGATGAGGCGGAACAACCAGCGCTCCGCCTCCTCGAGGATGAGGGATCGGTCGGGATTCATGCGTCGACCTCGATCTCGATTCCCTGGTCGGACGACCGGCGACGGGCATGGCGCAGGAGGTTGGCCACGCCGAGACCGGCCACGACGAGAACCGTCACCTCCCCGAGGGTGTCGGTGCCGCGGAAGTCGACGAGAATGACGTTGACCACGTTGTTGCCCGCACCCTCGGGGGCGGCGCGAGTCAGGTATTCCCCTCCCACCGACGGCGCCGTGCGCGAGAGCGATGCGGCCAGGGCGAAGACGGCCATTGCCACCCCCACCGAACCCGACACGAGCACGCGTGACCACCGCGGCAGCCAGGCTGCATCATTGTCGAATCGGCGCGGCAGTCGACGCATCACGAGAAGCATCACGACGATGACGAGTCCCTCGACGAGCAGTTGGGTGAGGGCCAGGTCGGGTGCACCGAAGAGGGCGAAGAGGGCGGCACTGGCGAAACCGAGACCACCCGCGAGCAAGGCGGCCGAGAGCCGTCCCTCGGCCCGCACAGCGGCCACGGCGAAAGCGATGCCGAGGCCCACGAGCACCACCTGCACCACAGAATCGGCGAGGACGACGTCGCCCTCGATGTGGCGGAGCAGGCCGAGTGCCGGGACACCGACGGCGAGCGCCAGGATCGAAAACACGACGAGGTTGTAGACGACGAGCGAGCCGCTCTGGGAGACGCGGGTGATCGCCACCGAGCCGCGCAGCAGACCTTCGTAGGCCCGCTCGAACATGACCTCGCCCGACGGGCGCACGGACGGCCACCGTGGACGGTCGGGGACGTTCCACCCGATCCATCCTCCGACAGCGAGCACCAGCGCAGAGACGAGGAGCGGTTCGCCGAATCCGGGCCACAACACCAGTTTTCCGGCCG
>JAULXU010000116.1:0-1603 GCA_032118285.1 Ilumatobacteraceae bacterium | reverse complement strand
GACGACACTTCGGTGAACACCGCGGCGGTCTCGTCGCCCAGATCGAAGAGCGTCGGGGCGCAGGGAAGTGCCGGCCCGGCGTCGGCAACGCCCTGGCCGAGAAGTGCGATGGTCCCCGAGACCAGCACTCCGACGATGGCGGGCCGGATGAGCACACCCATGTTCTGACGTATGTACGGACGATGCATCGTGTGCCTCCTCGGTCGGGCGCCCGCAGGGCGCGGTACCGACAGTAGCGAGGGCATTTCGATGAATGATTCTGACCCGATGGGTGAAAACTCTTAGTTGATTGCCGTGTACAGGTAAACTGAGACGAGCATGACAGACAAGACATCGACACGCGACAAACTCATCGAGGTGGCCATCGGCATCATCGAGACCGGTGGTGAGAAGGCTGTCCGGGTCGACGTGGTCACCGAGCAGGTGGGGGTCACCAAGCCCTCGCTCTACCACTTTTTCGGGGACAGGGACGGTCTGGTCACCGCCGCCTACGCCGAGATGTATCGCCGCTCGTTGCTCCACGGATTGCGGGAGTTTCATGACGCAATCGTCGATGCCGCCACGCCCGAGGAGTACCGCCGCATCATCGAGAGCACCGTGGTGTCGTTCGGCACCGCCGAGGGAGTCAGGCGGCGGGCCATCCGGGCCAGTGTCATCGGCTCGGCGGTCACGCGCCCGACCCTGCAGGCGGCGATCGTCACGGTCAATCGCGAGGAGACGGGCTTGTTGGCCCGTGCACTCGAGATCGGCGTCAAGCGAGGGTGGAGCAACCTGCGACACAGCCCCCTAGCCACCGCGTACTGGTGGTGGGGAGTCGTGAACGGTCGGCATCTCATCGATATCGACGACACTCTCGACGGCGCGGCATGGGATGCGGTGGCCCTCGATGGCGTGTCCCGTCTCGTCTTCGGCTCCCCCGCGCCCTGAGGACGAGTGCCCTCCTGCGGTCTTTTCCCGCCTGGGAGGATGCGAGGGCCCACTCAGAGGTGGGCTTCGAGGCGGGGTGGTCGGCGGCACTCGACCAACTGGTCGCCCTCGCCGACTGCACCTGCCCTGTCAGCGGGTCAGCACCCGGCACACGACCGGCCAGTGGTCGCTCGGCAGGGGACCGCGACCGCGGTCGTGCTCGATACGGCCGTCGCCGACGGCGACGCCGGGTGACGCGAGGATGTGGTCGATGCGGGTTTCGTTCGTCGTTCCCGTGAAGTAGTGGTGGGTGCCCGCACCGGGGCCACCCACGGGGAGATGGGCGAGCGCATCGGTCCATCCCGCCTCGCGGAACACCCCCAATGCCGGGTCGTTGATGGTGCAGTTGAAATCCCCGGCGATGACCGTGTCGTGCGGGTACCACCGAGCGAGACGGTTCAGTGCATCGGCTCGCGCCGCGCCCGATTTCTCGTCGAGGTGCGTCGTGACGACGACGAGGGTCCGGCCGTCGCGGCGCAGGGTGACGGCAAGGGCGAAGCGGTTGAAGTGTGCCTCCCGGTGCCGGCTCGGCGTGAGGGGAGTGTCCGTGAACCAGCGAGCCTCGTGGCCGAGCACCTCGATCGGGCCGCGCCGGACCGCGACGACCATGTGCTCGCCCCGTCGCCGCCCGTCGTCG
>JAULXU010000115.1:0-1500 GCA_032118285.1 Ilumatobacteraceae bacterium | reverse complement strand
TGAAGTCGAAGAGTTGCGACGGTGACAGGTAGTGCGAGATCGTGAGGCGGACGACGATGTCGACGATTTCGGCGGCCTCGGCGAACGGGATGAACTCATCCGTGAAGGGGGTGATGAATCCGGTGGCGACGCTGATGATCCGGTCCAGCCCGTCGAGCGTGAGGTCGCCGAGGGCGACACCGGGCTGCGTGGCGAGAAGAGCTGCGAGCCCGTGGTCGGCGCGGAGCGCACGGGATGCGGCCACGATCACCCGCACGAGGAAGTCCTCGAGGGACTCGGCCCCCTCCAGTTCGCCGCGGAAGTCTGCGAAGAACTCCTCGATGGAATGCCGGCGCACCGCGTCGAACAGCACGTCGCGACCGCCGGGGAAGATGCGGTAGAGGGTGGCGCGGGAGATGCCGGCGGCCGCACAGACATCGTCCATGGTCACCTTGTCGCGACCGATCTCACGCAGGCAGGTGCGGGCGGCCTCGATGACCACCCGTTCTGACTCGTGCGCGGGTGCCTCCTGCTCCACGACAGCGTCATAAGAGGTGACGGGCGCCAGGGACATAGTGAGACAGTACGGCTGAGCCCGTCTCACTGTCAACAGTCGTGAATCCCGACCTTGCAAGTCGGGTTTAGGGCAGGATAGGTTTCCACGGTCCCCGATCGAAAGGAACCGACCATGCGTCGCATCGCCCTCTCCCTTCTCGCCGTCTCCGCACTCGGTCTTGCCGCCTGCGGCGGCAGTGACTCTGCGTCTGACACCACGGCCCCGGCCGCGACCGAAGGAAACGGTGCCGGCAACGAGTGCACCACCGGCAAGACCCTCGCCGAGGGCAAGCTCACCATCGCCACCGGCAACCCGGCATACGGCCCGTGGGTGGAGAACGACAAGCCCGAGTCCAAGGAGGGCTTCGAGGCAGCCGTTGCGTACGCCGTGGCCGGCGCGCTCGGATTCTCGGACGAGAACGTCACGTGGGTTCGCACCGGCTTCGACGAGGCCATCCAGCCGGGCGCCAAGAACTTCGACTTCAACCTCCAGCAGTACACCATCACCGAGGAGCGCAAGAAGACCGTGTCGTTCAGCGACCCGTACTACGTGACCAACCAGGCCATCGTCGGCCTCGCCGACTCCGCCGCGGCGGGCGCCAAGTCCATCGCCGACCTGAAGGGCGTGAAGTTCGGGGCGCAGGCCTCGACCACCAGCCTTGACTTCATCAACGAGGTCCTGAAGCCCGACACCGAGCCGTACGTGTACGAGGACAACGCAGGGGCCAAGGCGGCTCTCGAGGCCAAGCAGATCGACGCCATCGTCGTCGACCTGCCGACCGCTTTCTACATCGCCGCGGTCGAGATCGAGGGCGCGTCCGTCATCGGCCAGTTCCCCACAACCTCGGGCGACGAGTTCGGCCTCCTCTTCGACCTCGACAACCCGCTCGTCACCTGCGTCAACGAGGCGCTCGCCACGATTAAGGGTGACGGCACGCTCGACGGCATCGTCCAGACCTGGCTGGC
>JAULXU010000114.1:0-1667 GCA_032118285.1 Ilumatobacteraceae bacterium | reverse complement strand
GGGATCCAGGACGCCCAGATGGAGACCGGCATCCCGGTGATGTTCGGTGTGCTCACCGTGGACGACGAGGCTCAGGCACTGGAACGATGCGGCGACGGAGCCGACAACAAGGGAGACGAGGCCGCCGTCGGTGCCGTGGAGATGACCCTCCTGCTTCGTCGCCTCGGCGAACCCGCCTGAGGCGCGGCGCCCGGGCACACACCCCGGTCGACACAACCACCACCGGGAAAGGCAGGGCACCATGGGGCTCGCACGATTCCTCGTCGTCGCCGGAGGACTCACGGCGACCCTCGTCTCGTCCGCTCCTGTTCCGGCGTCCTCGGCCCCGAGGCCCGTCGCCTCGGTGGTCCACGAGTTGGTCTTCGACACCTCCATCACGGACTTCGTCCGCACCGCCACCTCCCCGACGCGCGACAAGCGTCTCGACTGGCGCACCGACCTGTGCTCGGCCCCGGTCCTCGAGAGCTCGGGTCGCAGCTTCGACTTCTCACGGGCCTGTCGCCGCCACGACTTCGCCTACCGGAACCTCTCGCGCCTCGACGGCGGCAGGAGGTGGACGGCGGCCCTGCGAGCCCGCGTGGACGCCGTGTTCCGCGGGGACATGCGCGCGGACTGTCTCCCCCGGCGCGCGACGCTGCGCGTGCGGTGCCTCCTGTGGGCGGAGGCCTACTACCGCGCCGTGCGGATCTACGCAGGGCCCTGACCCGGCGCCACCAGCGCCCCGATGAGGGTGTGCAGCATCCGCGCGGTCGCGCCCCACACCGTCTCGCCGTCGACGGCGAAGAAGTGGACGGACACGGTCCCATCCGGTGTCCCCCAGTCCTCGCACCAATGGGTGCCCTCGCGGGCGAGGTCGGAGAGGGTCACCGTGAAGATGCGGGCCACCTCGCCGGGATCGGCCGACAACACGGGTGCGCCCGTCACCCGTCCGACCACGGGATGAATGAGGTTGCCCGACACCCGGGTGTTCACCGGGTCGAGCCGGCCCACCGGTGACACGAGCGCAGGGTCGAGTGCGATCTCCTCATGTGCCTCGCGAAGGGCGGTGTCCCATGGGGACTCACCGGGCTCCATGCGTCCACCAGGAAAGGACACCTCGCCCGCGTGCCGGCGCAGGTGCGCGGCGCGTCGGGTGAGCACCACTCCGGTGCGACCGGTGACCTCGAGGAGGGGCACGAGCACCGCGGCGCGGGCGGAGTCGGGTGCCTCCCACTCGGTGATGCGCGACGCACCGTCCGGGCGCGAGGTGAGAACGTCGACCACCGACTCGAGGTCGTCGAGCACCGAGAAGTCCCGTCCGGACCAGGATGCCGGTGTGCCCGGTCGCCACGCGGCCGGACGCGGGACGTGCGGGGCGCGGGGCGCGGGCACGCTCAGCGTCCCGCGATCACTTGGCCGAAGGGGTCCAGCCGGACTCGGACAATTCCGCGAGGATCTCGGCCAGCCCGGCCGTCTTGAGATTGGCGAGCACCTTGCCGGGGTTCTCCTCCCCCTTCTCCCACGACTCCCACGCGGCGAGGAGTTTTCTCAGGTCGGGTGCGGGTCGCTCGAAGGCCATGCACGCATGGTACCGACGGGGCGGGTCCCGCCCCACGGGCGGGGAAGCACGTCGGTGTGCGAACATCTCTCCCTATGGCGTTCAGGGACGGAGACGGCTGGGTGCTGTG
>JAULXU010000113.1:0-3489 GCA_032118285.1 Ilumatobacteraceae bacterium | reverse complement strand
CGGCACCGCCGCCACGGCGGTGGGCAAGACCGCCACGGACCAGTTCGACCCGGCGGTGGCGTGGTGCCGCTACAAGTACGTCGTCACGTTCGCCGACCAGTTCCTCAACCTCACCAACAACTACGACGTGCGGGCCGTCGAGGTCGATGCCTCGTGCACGAACTGCGGCACCCCCATGCTGCTGTCGGGGCTCAACACGACCTTGCTGCGCAACACCGAGATCCAGCCCGCGGTCGCGAGCACCGCGTCGGGCGGGGCGACCACGGACCTTGCGCTACTCGTGTTCACCGAGGCCGACGACGCGCCGCCGTTCGAGAGTTCGCTGGTGGCGCAACGCTACAAGGCGCTCGGGGCCGGCGGTGCGGTGACGACCTTTGGCTCGGGCTGCGGGACGTCGATGGTCATCGCCACGAACGGCCAGCCGTTTGCCGCGGGCAACACGGACTTCGCCATCAACCTGCGCAACGCCCCTGCAGGCGCGCTGCCGTTCTTGCTGCTGGGCTTCCCCGGCGGTGAGACCGTCTGCGGCACCTGCGTCTACACCAACCCGGTTTCGGCGACGTTCGTCTTCCCGACCGGTGGCACCATCTCCTACCCGTACAACCTGCCCTGCACCACCGCAGCCTTCGTGGGCATCACGGTGCAGGCCCAGTGGGCCGTGCTCAGCACGCCCCAGTCGCCCTGTCCGCTCGTGACCGGGATGTCCTTCACGCCTCGCCTCCGCCTGACCCTCGGACTCTGAGCCAAGCCAACGCCATGAACCTTCGAGCCAACCCAGGGACTTCCCGCAGCATCCTGCTCCTCGCCGTCCTCGCGGGCGCGTGCAGCACAGAACGTAGCCTCGACGCGCCATCGTCGCCGGCGGCAGCAGGTCCAGCACCGCAGGACGAAGTCGAGAGCAACCTGAGCGGGCCTGCAGAGTCGCTCCGTTGGCGGCGGCAGCGCATGGAGGACGAGAACGGTGAGATCGCTCCGGGTGCGCTGCAGGCTGCGCGGGCACAGCGAGCGGCCAACGTCGCGCACTGGGACGCCGTCGACACGGGCGGCATCGGCCCGTTCACGTGGACCGAACGCGGGCCCGGCAACATCGGCGGGCGTTGCCGCTCCATCCTCATCCACCCCACGATCCCCAGCCGCATCTACGTCGGCTCCGTGGGTGGCGGTGTGTGGCGGACCGTCGACGGCGGCACCACCTGGGAACCACTCGGCCAGCGCATGGGCAACATCGCCGTCAGTTGCCTTGCCATGAGCCCAACTGCGCCCAACACGATCTACGCAGGCACCGGCGAGGGCTTCAACAACAGCGACGCCATCCAAGGCGAGGGCATCTGGCGCACGACGGACGGCGGCAACACGTGGACCCAGTTGCCCGCGACCGTGAACTTCGGCAACACGAACCGCATTGCCATCTCCCCGACCAACGCCAACGTGATCCTTGCTGCCACCGGCGGTGGAATCCTGCGGTCGACCGACGGCGGCACCACCTGGACCAACGAACTCGCCATCGGTGCCCGGCAGGTACTCTTCGACCCCACCGACGGCAACAAGGCCGTGGCGAACGTCGGCAACGCGATCCGGTACTCGACGAATGGTGGCGACACGTGGGTCACGGCCACCGGCGGCTTCCCGACCACGGACCGCACCGAACTGTGCTACGCGCCCGCGAACGCCAACTGGGTGTACGCGAACATCGTTCGGCGCAACACCAGCGCCACACCGATCACGTTCACGGTCGAGTGCTGGCGCAGCACGGACGGCGGCGCCACGTGGTCGGCACGGACCACGGCTGCCAACGCGATCTCGGACCGATCGCAGTGGTGGTACAACAACTGCATCTGGGTCGACCCCACCAACTCCAACAACGTCGTGATCGGTGGGGTGCGCATCTGGCGCAGCACGGACGGCGGTGCGACCTTCACGGCGATCTCGCGCGGCGGCATGAACCGCTCCGACCCTCATTCCGACGTCCACTTCTTCGCCAACGCGCCGGGCTACGGCACGACCAACACGACCCTGTACGTGGCCACGGACGGCAGTCTCTACAGCACCAACAACGTCCTGACGGCCACCACCACCACGGGGTGGACCCGCCTCGACGCGGGCCTGCGGTGCATCCAGTACTACGGAGTCGATGGCCTGGCCTCGGGCGTGTACGTGGGCGGGACACAGGACAATGGCACGCACACCATCCAAGCGGGCAACCTCAGTGCCACACTGACCGAGAGCACCTCGGACGGTACATACGCGGCCATCGACGCCAACGACCCCTCGCACATCTACGGGGCGACGCAGTTCCTGGGCATGTTCCGGTCCACGGACGGCGGTGCCACCAACGCTGCCATCCAGTCGGGGCTGACCGACGTCGGACAAGGCAATGCGCCGTTCATCGCCCGCTTCATCCTCGCACCCTCCAACAGCAACGTGCTGTACGCCGGCGGCCGCGACGTGTGGCGCTGCGGGAATGCGAAAGCGGTCACGCCAACGTGGTCGAGCATCCGGCCTGCGATCAACTCGACGCCAACCCCGTTCGTCAGCGCGCTGGCGACCTCGCCCTTCAACTCTGGCACGCTCTGGGTGGGGTACGACAACGGCCAGGTTGCGAGGACCACCAATGCGAGTGCCACCACCCCGACCTGGACGAACATCGACAGCAACACCGCGGGCAACAACCCGCTGCCGGGCCGCTTCGTCACGGACATCGAGGTCGACCCGACCAACACCAACCGTGCGATCGTCACCTTCGGTGGGTTCTTCGCCAACAACGTGTGGTTGACGACGGACAGCGGCACCACCTGGACCGCGATCAACGGCACCGGCGCCACGGCACTGCCCTCGGCGCCCGTCTATGCGGTGGCCATCCACCCGACGCTGCCGGGCAGGTACTACGTCGCAACCGAGGTGGGCGTGTTCGCCACCTCGAACGGCGGTGCCGACTGGGCCACGTCCAATGACGGCCCCAATGACGTGGCGGCCTACGACATCACCTTCCTCAAGGGATCCACGGACCTCCTCCTCGGCACCCACGGGCGCGGCATGTGGACCTCGCCGGTCCGCGAGCCCGGGGTCGCCAACATCGGCGCAGGGTGCGCCGGCAGCAACGGGACGCCGGTGCTGAGCGCAACCGGTCCGCGCATCGGGTTCACCTTCGACATCAGTGCCAGCAACCTCGTGGTCGGCCAGCCGGCCTGGCTGGTGCAGGGCGTGTCCTCCACCACGTGGTTCGGCAACGCACTGCCGTTCGAGCTGACGCCACTTGGCGCACCGGGATGCTTCCTGCGCGTGAGCGCGGACATCATCCGCGACGTCAACGTCTCCCCCATCGGCACACTACGCACGTCGATGCCCATCGCCGCGAACACTGCGCTGCTCGGCAGGCAGATCCACCTGCAGATGTTCTCCAACGACCCGACGCGCAACGCGTGGGGCAAGGTGAGCAGCAACGCGCTCACGCTGACGATCGGACAGTGAGGCGGGGTGCGGGGTCGCGGG
>JAULXU010000112.1:0-3195 GCA_032118285.1 Ilumatobacteraceae bacterium | reverse complement strand
GGACGCCACGAATCCGATCACCGCAAAGACGATGAGGAAGCCAGTCATCTGGGCGGACTGCGGGTTGAAGAACTTCCACCACGGGCCCTGATAGGGCTCGTACTTCATGTTGGTCATGTAGTGGGTACTCAACTTGAACGGAAGGATCCACCACGCAGTGAGGAGCCCGAAGGTGACGAGCGTGGCGAGTATCCATTTCCAGCGCCGCCGGTCGACCCACAGCGCGAGGAACACGAGCACGCCGATTGCCACAAAGATCGCGACGATTCCGTGACAGACCGCTGCGAGCGCCAGCACGGCTGCCGCCATCCCGAGACCGCGCCCCGTGTCGAGCCCGCGCGCAAGGAGCCCGAAGCCGAGCAACGTGAGTGAGAGCGAGATCGAGAAGGAGAACTCCCCAGCCATCGTCGACGGGATGTTGCCCCCGTAGATCGTGAAGTTCTCGTCGAAGAGGAAGAGCACCGCTGCGACGGCCATGAACTCAGGCACCGGCCACGCCAACTTGGAGAAGCGGCCGAGCAGCCACGCATTGAGCGGCATCGTGCACACGCCGAGGACGACGACCATCTTGAACGCGATGCCGTAGGGGATGTGCAGGAGACCATTGAGGAACACCATCACGAGTGCGGGCGGCAACATGTAGAAGCGGTAGACGGGCAGTCCTGCGTACCAGTCCATGCTCCATCCCTGGATCCGGAAGTTGGTGAGCAGATGGTCACGGAGGAACGCCGGTGCCCAGACATGGGCACCCATATCGCCCCCGGTGGGCGTGTTGTTCCAGAAGACTTTCTCGATGTGCACGTTCACGGCGACGAAGACCGTGGTGCCGATCACCATCACGGCCGTGAAGATGCGACGCACGAAACCCGAGTCGGACCACCACGACGGCACGAACCATCTGCCGCCGCCCCAGCGGGACCGTCGCCCCGACAACTGGGCCGGAGTGTGGTCCAACTGCTCGATGACGGGATCGTCCACGGAGGTCTCCATGCCGCCGGGAATCCTCGCACCTCCCGATCGGTCCGGGGCGTCAACGCTCATCGTTTCGGCCACAGGATCACGAGTGAGGTTGCGTTGAATGCGGCATGGGCGAGCATCGCCATGCCCAGGCGTCCGGTCCGCTCTGCACAGACTCCGAGAACGAGGCCAAAGACGAAAAGGCCGAGGAACTGCACCGCCTGGAGGTGCGCCACGGCGAACCAAGCAGCGCCAACGGCAACGGCGAGCCGCATCCCGAGCCGGGCGCTCAGCGAGCGCAGCGCCAACCCGCGGTAAAGAAGCTCCTCCATCACGGGGGCACCCACGACGACTGCAAGCACGAGAGCGATTGCCCATCCGCCCGTCGCCCGTTCGGCGAGCCGGAGGGCTGGCTCCTCCACCTCGTCGCGCCCGAAGGTGTCCGGGAACCACTTTCCGAGCGGCCAGTAGAGCACCTGCACGAGCAGGATCTGGCTGGCAACGCCGATGGGGACGCCCACGAGGTCAAGTGGGGCGAACGACACGCGGTAGTCGCGGAGGGGTCGACCGCTCAGGTACCGCCGGCTCACCCACCAGAGCACGACGAGCGTGGGGATCCAGAGCACCAGCATCGAGGAGATCGGATAGAGCCAGAACGGGACATCGTCGAGGTCCTGGTCTGCGTACCCCGTGACGCTGACGACGATCTGGAATCCGAGGATGGACGCTGCGATCACTGCGAGCCACGCAGTGACTGCGATGGAGATGCTTGCGCGGCTCCCGTTCGCCTCCGACATCCCGAGCGACCCTAGCGGCGCGATCAGGATGCGAGCGGGGTCACGACGGGCACCGGGCTGCCGCTGTGCATCGCGGACCCGCGACGGTCGTCGAGGAACCAGCCGCTCGGCACCGACAGACGATCCGCATGCCGTGAACAAAGGTCGTACCGATGCGGGTCGCGCTCGCCCACAAGACGGTCGAGCCAAGCCGTGCTCGAGGAGTAGTCGTACGCGAGCGTGGCCGAGGCCATCTCGCTGCAACCGGACCTCGAGCACTGGCGCATCACACCTCCGGACGGTAGTTGGCATGCCTTGGGCAACGGTGGATGCGCATACCCACCGTGCTCCCCGTGTTGCACGACGTCGCTGCCTCTCGATGCCGCCCTAGCATGACCGCATGAGCAATCTGCCTCCCCCGCCTCCCCCGCCGCCGCCGCCCTCGCGCGGACCCGCGGGCAGCCCCGGTGGATCCGGCAACGAGCCCGGCGAGGGCCGCAAGGGCCCCTTCAGATCCGGAGCGGGACGTTCGGGGTCAGGCTTCCCCCGATGGGCCATCTGGGTGATGCTCGGCGTACTTGCGCTGCTCCTCTTCGGCTCGCAGCTCATCCCCAGCGACACCGGATCCAAAATCGGCTTCGGAGAGTTCGAGTCCAAGTTGCAGTCCGGCCAGGTGAAGGACTTCAAGCTCAACAACCAGACGCTGAAGATCTCGGGAACGCTGACGAACGGAGACCGGTTCACCACGACCGCACCCGTCGGCTTCCCCAACGAGGAGGACCGCAGGGTCATCGAGGAAAAGGGTGTCGACTTCCAGCCGAGCACCCCGCAGTCGAACTGGTTCACCAGCCTCATCCCGCTGCTGCTCCCGATTCTGCTGTTCATCGGCTTCCTGATCTGGATGAACCGCCGCGCGCAGGGGCAGATGGGCAATGTGATGTCGATTGGCCGCAGCAAGGCCAAGGCGTACACCACCGACCGACCCTCGACCACGTTCGCCGACGTTGCCGGCTACGAGAGCGTGAAGCAGGAGATCAAGGAGGTCGTCGACTTCCTCCGGATGCCCGAGCGCTTCAAGGAGATCGGCGCCAAGGTCCCCAAGGGGATCCTGCTCGTGGGTCCCCCCGGTACGGGCAAGACGTTGTTCGCCCGGGCCGTTGCCGGTGAGGCCGGAGTGGGCTTCCTCTCGGTCACAGGCTCGGACTTCATGGAGATGTTCGTCGGAGTCGGCGCAAGCCGTGTGCGCGACCTGTTCCAGCAGGCACGCAAGATGGGTCGCGCCATCATCTTCATCGACGAGATTGACTCGATCGGCCGCAAGCGCGGCGCTGGCCTCGGCGGCGGTCACGACGAGCGCGAGCAGACGCTGAACCAGATGCTCGCCGAGATGGACGGCTTCGAGACGTCCGAGGGCATCGTCATCCTCGCCGCAACGAACCGACCCGACATCCTCGACCCGGCG
>JAULXU010000111.1:0-2444 GCA_032118285.1 Ilumatobacteraceae bacterium | reverse complement strand
GGCGACGGCACTCGTCATGCTGCACCGCATGATGGCGGCGGGCGGCTCGCACCCGTTGCAGATCCTCTCGCTGCTGTCGAACCGCTACGCCCAGATGATGCGCCTCGACGGCCGCAATCCGCGCTCAGTGCAGGACGTCGCCTCGCTCCTCGGCATCAAGGAATACCCGGCGCGCAAGGTGCTCGAGCAGTATCAGGCGCTCGGCAGCGCGAACCTGGCGCGTGCCATTTCTCTCGTGGCCGAGGCCGATCTCGACCTGCGCGGCGGCACCGCATGGGAGCCGGTGCTCGTCATGGAGGTGCTGGTGGCCCGTCTTGCCCGACTGGTGTCGGGGGCCAGGCGCACGGGTGCCGGGGCGTCGCGACGCTGAAAAGTGCCCGAGAGTCGGGCAGAACCGGGGAGACCGGGATTACTTGGCGGCGTTGAGCCGGCGCATGAGGCGGCTCTTGCGGCGGGCGGCCGAGTTGGGGTGGATGATGCCCTTGCTGGCGGCGGAATCGATGCGGGCGACGGCTTCGCGGAGGGCGGCGTCGGCCTCGGGGGAGCCGGCAGCAGTGAGGGCGTTCTTGGAGCGGGTGCGCAGTTCACTGCGAACGGCCTTGTTGCGCTCGCCAGCCTTGGCGTTGGTGAGGATGCGCTTCTTCTGGCTCTTGATGTTTGCCACGAGAGACGAGGCTAGCGCTGGCACGGGGCGCCTCCAACCGCCCACGGGGGGCCGAGGGGCAGCCCGTTAGAGTTCGGACAGCCCATGGATCTCGCCAAAATCAGGAACTTCTCGATCATTGCCCACATCGACCACGGCAAGTCGACCCTCTCGGACCGCATTCTCGAGATGACCGGCGCCGTGGACGCGCGCGAGATGCGGGCCCAGTACCTCGATTCCATGGACCTCGAGCGCGAGCGCGGCATCACCATCAAGGCCCAGAACGTGCGCGTCGGCTGGAAGGGCCACACCTTCCACCTCATCGACACCCCGGGTCACGTGGACTTCGGCTACGAGGTGAGCCGGTCGCTGGCCGCCTGTGAGGGCGTGGTGCTCGTCGTCGACGCCGCCCAGGGCATCGAGGCCCAGACCCTGGCCAACTGTTATCTCGCGCTCGAGCACGACCTCGAGATCGTCGCTGCGCTCAACAAGATTGACCTGCCGGCCGCCGACCCGGACCGCTACGCGGCCGAGATCGAGAACATCCTCGGCATCCCCGCCGACCAGATTCTGCGCATCTCGGCCAAGACCGGCGAGGGAGTGCCCGAGTTGCTCGACGCCATCATCGAGCGCATCCCGGCGCCCCAGGGCGACCCGGACGCACCCCTGCAGGCCCTCATCTTCGACTCCCAGTTCGACCAGTACCGCGGCGTGGTGTCGAGCGTGCGCGTGATGAACGGCCGTCTCACGACGGGTTCGCGTCTCATGTTCATGCAGGCCCGCGCCCAGCACGACATCATCGAGATCGGGGCGCGCAACCCGGCGCCCTCGCCGCTGCCCGAGCTCGGCCCCGGCGAAGTGGGGTATCTCATCGCCGGCATCAAGGACGTGGCCGAGGCGCGCAGCGGCGAGACCGTGACCCTGTCGGCCTCCCCGGCCACCGAGGCTCTGCCCGGTTACCGGGATCCGAAGGCGATGGTGTTCTGCGGCCTGTATCCGATCGACGGCGACGACTTCGAGAACCTGCGCGAAAGCCTCGAAAAACTGAAGCTGAACGACGCCTCCGTCACGTACGAGCCGGAGTCCTCGGGTGCGCTCGGCTTCGGGTTCCGCTGCGGGTTCCTCGGCCTTCTGCACATGGAGATCGTCAAGGAGCGCCTCGAGCGCGAATTCGGCCTCGCCCTCATCGCCACCGCGCCGTCGGTGGCCTACCGCGTCACCCGCACCGACGGGGTGGTGGTGGCCGTCGAGAATCCCGCCGACCTGCCGCCCACACAGAACATCGACTTCATCGAGGAGCCCTTCTTCAAGGTGGGCATCATCACCCCGAAGGACTTCACGGGCACTCTCATGGACCTGTGCCAGACCCGCCGTGGCGAGATGGTGAAGCTCGAATACCTCTCGCCCGAGCGCGTCGAGCTGCACTATCTCATTCCGCTCGCCGAGGTGGTCGTCGATTTCTTCGACCAGATGAAGAGCCGCACCCAGGGGTACGCCAGCCTCGACTACGAGCTGCACGGGTACCGGCGCAGCGACCTCGTGCGCGTCGACCTGCTCTTGAACGGCCTGCCCGCCGACGCCTTCTCCACCATCGTGCACCGCGACAAGGCCGATGCCTACGGCAGGCGCATGTGCGAGAAGCTCAAGGAGCTCATCCCGCGCCAGATGTTCGACGTGCCGATCCAGGCGGCCATCGGCGGGCGTGTCATCTCGCGCGAGACGGTGAAGGCCAAGCGCAAGGACGTTCTCGCCAAGTGCTACGGCGGCGACATCACACGCAAGCGCAAACTGCTCGAGAAGC
>JAULXU010000110.1:0-3187 GCA_032118285.1 Ilumatobacteraceae bacterium | reverse complement strand
GAGCCCGGCCCGCGCCGGCCCTGACCCGTCCTGCGTCCACTGCGATAGACAAGACGGGCGCATCCCGCGCCCCGACCACCACGGAGGACCCATGAGCCGCCCCGACGGACGCACCCCGGACCAGCTCCGACCCATCTCGTTCCAGCGGGACTTCACCGAGATGGCCGCCGGTTCGGTGCTCGTGAGTTTCGGGCGCACCCGGGTGCTGTGCACGGCCTCGGTCGACGAGGACGTGCCGCGGTGGATGAAGAACTCGGGCAAGGGATGGGTGACGGCCGAGTACTCGATGCTGCCCGGCTCGTCCCCCGAACGCGTCGACCGCGAGGCCGCCAAGGGACGCCAGAGCGGACGCACCGTCGAGATCCAGCGCCTCATCGGACGATCGCTGCGCGCGGCCTGCGACATGGGTGCACTCGGGGAGCGACAGGTGGTGGTGGACTGCGACGTGCTCCAGGCCGACGGCGGCACCCGCACGGCGAGCATCTGCGGCGGGTTTCTCGCCCTGCACGATGCCCTCACCCGCCTGCATCTCGAGGGCCGCATCGACACCCACCCGCTCCATTCCTATTGTGCGGCGATCTCGGTGGGTGTGACGGGCGGTGTGCCCGTCATCGACCTGCCCTACGTCGAGGATTCCACCGCCGAGGTGGACATGAACGTCGTCATGCTTCGTCCCGTCGGGGGCGGCGAGCCGCGCTTCGTCGAGGTGCAGGGCACGGCCGAAGGTCAGGCGTTCACCCGCGGCGAACTGGACGACCTGCTCGCCCTTGCCGGCTCGGGTCTCTCGCGCATCTTCGACCTCCAGGCGGATCTGCTGTCCGAGATTCCCCCGGCCCGGCCCCTGCCCCGCTGACCGTGCCGGCGCGTCTCGTCTGCGCCAGTGCGAACCCGGCCAAGGCCGCCGAGATCGCCCGCATCCTCGGATCGCACACCGAGCTGCTTCCCCGACCCGCCGACCTGGGGGTGCCCGACGAGGACGCGCCGACCCTCGCAGGGAACGCCCTCATCAAGGCCAACGCCGTCGCCGTGCACACCGGAGAGTGGGCCGTCGCCGATGACACCGGTCTCGCGGTGGAGGTACTCGGCGGCGAGCCGGGCGTGCGCAGTGCGCGCTTCGCCGGCGACGAGGCCGACGATGCCGCCAATCGGGCACTGCTCCTGGCGCGACTCGAGGGCATCGCCGACCGGAGGGCACGGTTCGTCACGGTGATCGCCGTCATGTCGCCTGCGGGCGAGTTCCATCTGTTGCACGGCGAGTGCGCAGGCACCATCGCCCTCGCCGAGAGCGGTACGTACGGCTTCGGCTACGACCCGGTGTTCGTTCCCGACGAGGGGGACGGCCGCACCTTCGCCGAGATGTCCGATGCCGAGAAGGACACCGTCTCGCACCGTGCCCGGGCACTCGCCGGTCTGCAGGGCCTGTTGGCGCGCATCCACGGCACCGCCTGACGACGCGCGTCACGCGAGTGCGGACGCGCTCACCAACCCCGCAGGTCGATGTCCCAGGTGTCGACGATCTCGCAACCGGGTTCGACACCCCGACCGGCGCTGTCGACGATGTGCGCACGCTCGTGCATGGCCATCGTCGGGTCCACGTGGGCCGGTGTCACGAGCACGCGCTCCCCGGGCGGAAGGAGAGCGGTATCGGTGTCGGGGGAGAAGGTGACGTGTTCGTCCGAGCAGAACCACACGCGGTGTCCCGAGATGGTGGGATCGCCATGGTCCATGCCGAGTGACTTCAGGCCCACGTCGGCCACCGCCCACTTCGAGCCGGTCGAGACGACGGTGCCGACGATCCACAGTGCCTGGGCGAACGGATGCCCGAGCTGCGCGTACTGGGAATCCATCAGTGCGTAGCTGCCGGCCTGCACCTCGGTGACGGCGGTGCCCGAGAACAGGTCGTGGGTGCCGGTGCCGCCGGCCGACACGATGTCGCCGCCCGTGTCGCGATGGGCGGTCGCGAGTGAGTCCATCGCCGCGCGCACCCGGGTCGCGCGCTCGTCCCGGTCCTCCACCATCATCAGGTGGCCCTCGTAGCCCATGACGCCGCGCACCTCCATGCCGCGCGCACGGGCCAGATCGGCGAGTCGGCCGGCGTCGGCGGGGTCGCATCCGCATCGCGACAGTCCCACGTTGACGTCCACGAGCACCCGGGCGATGCCGGCGCGGGCGGCGGCCTCGACGGTCTCGGTGGAATCCACCGCCACCGTGATGCCCGCCACGTCCTGCAGTGCCGCGAGCGTCTCGAGTCGGCCGGGGTCGAGGCACTCATTGGCGAGGAGGAGGTCGTCACCAAGACCTGCGGCCGCCATTCCGACCATCTCGCGCACCGTCGCACAGGTGAAGGTGCGATGCCCGGATGCGGCCTGCAGTCGCGCGAGGGATGTGCACTTGTGGGCCTTGACATGGGGGCGGAGCCGTTCGCCCGGCAGCACCGCCGACATCGCGGCGATGTTGGCGCGCACGGCGTGCAGGTCGATGACGGCTGCGGGCGTGGGGAGGTCGGCGATCTTCATGGTGCCGGCGAAGGGACTCGAACCCCCAACACGCAGGACCTAAACCTGCTGCCTCTACCAATTGGGCTACACCGGCGCGCAGGGGCAGGGTACAGGGACCGTGCGGTCAGTGGGAGTGGCGCGGGTCGGGATCCACCTCGTGCAGGCGACCGTCGGTGGTGTCGTAGACGAAGCCGCGGATGTGCCGGTCCTCGCGCACGAAGGGACTGCGGTGCAGGCGCGACATCGACTGGCGCACGTCCTCGAACGGGTCGGCGAACGTCTCGAAGGTCCAGGAGGGCTTGATGCCGCATTCCTCCTCCATCTCCCGGCGCAGTGCCTCGTCGGAGAAGCCCTGCAATCCGCAGTCCGTGTGGTGGATGAGGATGATCTCTCGGGTGTTCAGGAGGCGTTGGGACACGACGAGCGACCGGATGACGTCGTCGGTGACGATGCCGCCCGCGTTGCGGATGATGTGGGCATCGCCGTGGGCGAGGCCGAGCATCTGGAAGATGTCCATGCGGCTGTCCATGCAGGCCACCACCGCCAGCCCGCGTCGGGGCGCGAGAGCCAGATCGCGGTCGGCGAACTCGGCCACGTGGCGGCTGTTGTGGTCGAGGAGTTCATCGGCGCTCGGGCGGAACGGGTCGGGGGACGGCACGCCCCCCATTCTGCCGAGGAGATAGCCTCGA
>JAULXU010000109.1:0-8360 GCA_032118285.1 Ilumatobacteraceae bacterium | reverse complement strand
CGTTCGTCGTGTTCGAGGGCACCCGCTGGAGCATCCCCGGCGACTGGGCCGAGGTCGAGGCCGACGGGACGCTCAAGCTCTACGGCCGGGGCAGCCAGTGCATCAACACCGGCGGCGAGAAGGTGTTCCCCGAGGAGGTCGAAGAGGCGCTGAAGACCCACGCCAGCGTGCACGACGCCGCCGTGGTGGGCCTGCCCGACGAGCGCTTCGGCGAAGCGATCACGGCGCTCGTCGAGCTCGAGGCTGGCGCCGCACTCGACGACGCCGCACTCGTCGCCCACGTGCGCGCCCACCTCGCGGCCTTCAAGTCACCCAAGCAGTTCGTCGTGGTCGACACCATCGGACGTGCCGCGAACGGGAAGGTGGACTACGCGCGACTGCGGTCGCACGCCGTCGACGTGCTCGGAGCCGGCTGACCAAATGCCGGGCCTGCCCGAGGGAGCGAGGGCTAGCCTGTCGTCCGCCCGCGCGCGTCGCGGCGGAATCGTCGGAAGTTGAACAGGTGGAACGAGCGTCGCGACACAATTCCGCTCCCTACCCCGCGTCGGGGGCGTGGACGCCGGAACAACCGGCCGGCAATCGACGTTTCCACCGGTTCGCCGAGTCCCGTCCCTTCTCGCTCGAGGTGGCGGGATCCATCACCGACGTCACCCTCGCGTACGAGACGTGGGGCACCCTCAACGAGGACGCGTCGAACGCGATTCTCGTGTGTCACGCCTGGACGGGGGACTCCCACGTCGCCGGTCCGGCCGGCAAGGGGCATCCGACCCCGGGCTGGTGGGAGGGCGTCGTCGGGCCGGGACACGCCATCGACACGGACCGCTGGTTCGTCGTCTGTGCCAACGTGATCGGTGGCTGCCAGGGATCCACGGGTCCGGCCTCGCCCCATCCCGTCGACGGCCGACCCTACGGACTGCGCTTCCCGGTCGTCACCATCCGCGACATGGTCCGCGCGCAGGCGTCGTTGGCCGATGCGCTCGGCATCGCCCGGTGGCGCGCGGTGGTCGGAGGCTCGATGGGGGGGATGCAGGCGCTCGAATGGGCGATCACCTTCCCCTCGCGCGTGCGCGCCCTCGTCGTGCTCGCCACCTGTGCCGAGGCCAGTGCGCAACAGATCGCCTGGGTCTCGATCGGTCGTCGTGCCCTCCTCATGGATCCCACCTTCGCCGACGGCGACTACTACGACGCCGGTCCCGACGGTGGACCGTGGCTCGGGTTGTCGGTGGCCCGGATGATCTCGCAGGTCACGTTCCGCACCGACTCCCGGTTCGGTGAGAAGTTCGGCCGTCGACTCTCCGACCCGTCGCTCTACGACGAGGGAATCGACCTCCATTCCCCCTTCGAGGTGGAGGGTTACCTCGATCACCACGGGGACAAACTCGTCCGCCGTTTCGACGCCAACAGTTACCTCTACATCGGCAAGGCGATGGACCTCCACGACGTCGGACGGGGCAGGGGATCGGTGCGCGATGCACTCGCGCGCATCTCGGCTCCGGTGCTCACGGTGAGCATCGACTCCGACATCCTCTATCCCCGGTACCAGCAGGAGGCGATCCACGCCGGCATCGTCAACGGTGATCCGCGCAACGAGCACACGGTGATCCACAGCGTGGAGGGCCATGACGGCTTCCTCCTCGAGGTCAACGCCGTCTCGGAGCGCATCGCGGGATTCCTCGCCGCGACCGACGACGTCTAGGGCAGCATCCGCTCCAGTCGGTCCGCCAACGGTCCCCGAGCCGGGACCCGGAGGTGGACGGCGCGGGCGTGGCCGAGCGTGTACACCATGTGCCGGGGATCGTCCGCCTCGTCGCGTCGCACGACGGGGAACGTCCCCGACAGGCGCGAGGCCGACATGAAACCCTGGCGCAGACTCACCGCATCTCCGTCGATTCGTCCGTGCACCCGTGTCCAGCGTCCCGTCCTTCCGTTTGCCTGATCGGGTTCACAGGCCACGGAGATGAAGCGAGAGGCGTCATGGCTGCACCACTGGGGCTGGCGCGGTCGGGCCCATCTGATGAGAGCGACGAGTCCCGCCACGAAGAGCAGGGAGGTCGCTGCATTGAGCACCTGGGACACCTCCCCATTGTGGTGCCCCGATTCCCGTTCCCCGCGACGGCGGCTCTGCATGGAAGAATGGGGGCGATGTCGTCCCTCCTCGCCGCGTCCAATCCCACGGTCACCGCGATCGGGGTCGTCCTCGTGGCGGTCGGGTTTCTCCTCGTGGTGGTCACCGTGCGCCTGTGGCGAGCGGCGGCCGTCGATCCCGAGGTTCTCGCTCCCCTCGAGATGATGGCGTCGCGACGCTTCACCCGCGCCGACGACGAGGCACGCGGCCGCATCCTCGACGAGGTGCGGCACCCCGGAGCGGTGAAGATCGAGCGTCTCTTCGTCGAGCCGGCCTCCGCCCGCGTGTCCCGCCGTCACCGGCGTCGCATCGAACGGATGGAGGCCGAGCAGCAGGAGCACCATCTCGACGCCCACGTGATGCGCTCCGACGACTCGCGCGAGATCGACCTGCGGGCGAGCGACCGCCCGAGTCCGGACCCCCTTCCGTGGGACGATCCGTCGGACAGGTCGCCACGCTCCGTGGCACGACGGGCCCCGGACCAGACGTACGAATCCGACCCCGACGACGAATGGTCGTTCGCGCCCGGACAGGATCCCGACGACATCCCCCGCGGCGGCATCGATCCGCTGCTGGGGGGCGGTTCCGAGGGTCGACGCCGTCGCTCCCGCGACGAGCGTCGCGGAGAAGACCCGAGCTCATGGGGAGAATACGAATGACCACCTTCAATTCCGACGAGATGATCGCCCGATTCCGCGACCGCGCCGCGGCGGTGCGCAAGAGGCCGTTGCCGCCCGTGGCGGGGGAGGAGCGTCAGCTCTTCATCGCCCAGGCCGAGACGGACTTCCGCGACTTCGCCATCATCGGAGATGCCACCGCCACGATCGAGGACGGAGTTCTCACCCTGCGCATCGATCTGCGACCGCCCTCCGCGTGAGCGGGGTCCTCTCCGCCCCGCGCGCCCGCCTCGCTGCACGCGACGACATCCACGCCATCGCGGCCGTGGTGGCCGTGTCGGCCTGGGGAATCGGCCCCATCCTCAACAAGGCGATGACCGTCGGGACACCGAGCATCGTCTTCTGGCGCATGGTGGTGGGTGTGCCGATGATGGTGCTGATGGCGATGCGGTTCGGCAGTGGCTTCTCGCGCGAGTTGATGCGCCGAACCGCCGTGCCCGGACTGCTCTTCTCCGCATCGTTCATCACGGGCTTTGCGTCGGTGAAGATGACCTCGATCGCCAATGCGACGCTCGTCTCGACACTGCAGCCGGTGCTGGTGCTGTTCGTGGCGAGGAGGCTCTTCGGTGAGCGGATCAGTGGTCGTCAGGTCGGATTCTCCGTGGCGTCCATGGGCGGGGTCCTCGTCGTCGTGATGGCGGCGGCCAGCACGAGCGGTGCGCGGATCGGGGGCGATCTCATGGCCGTGGCCAACATCGTGATCTGGACCGGCTACTTCGTGATGGCCAAGCAACGCCGCATGGACGGCGTGAACTCGTGGTCGTTCCTCGCAGCCGTGTTCATCTGGGCATCGGTCGCCGTGGTGCCGTTCGGACTGGTGACGAGTGACGATCTGCTGCAGATGACGGCAAAGGATTGGTGGTGCATCGTCGGGATGGCCGTGGGTCCCGGCGTGGTGGGGCACGGTCTCATGACGTGGTCCCAGAGTCATCTCGGGGTGACCATGGCCTCCATGTTCGGGCTGCTCAGTCCGGTCATCTCCACCTCCCTCGCCTGGATCGTCTTTGGCCAGGCACTCACCGGGCCCCAGATGCTGGGGGCACTCGTGCGCAGCCAGTCCGTTCCGGTTGCCGAGGTGTCGCCCGACGCCCTGCCGTCCTGAGGGTCCGTGGCGCCTCGTGGCGCCCCGTGGCGCCCTTGCTAGACTCTGCATCACAACGCGGACGTGGCTCAGTGGTAGAGCATCACCTTGCCAAGGTGAGGGTCGCGGGTTCGAATCCCGTCGTCCGCTCCAGGGACCGCCCTTCGGGGCGGTCTTGTCGCGTCCGGGCGGGTGACACACTGGTGCCGTGATCGCACTGAGCGCCGGGGATGCCGTCGTCCGACTCGATCCCCGACTCGGGGGGCGGATCGCCACTCTGGCGGTGAGCGGTCGCGAGATCATCGTTGCCCGCGGCGACGTTCCCGGCGACCCGCTGGGATGGGGTTGCTATCCCATGGTGCCCTTCGCCGGGCGTATCCGCGGGGGACGTCTGTCCTTTGGCGGCGCGGTCCACGATCTTCCTCTTCGCTCCGATGGGCACGCCCTGCACGGCACGGTGGACACCGTTCCGTGGGAGATCCTCGAGGTCGGCGAGACCGCAGCCGTGTTGGGCTGCGACCTCGGTCCGGCATGGCCGTTCCGGGGGCACGTGCGGCACCGGGTCAGCCTCGCCGAGGACGGAGTGCGCCTCGAGCTCGACCTGCGGGCGGACGAGAACATGCCGGCCCAGGTGGGGTGGCATCCGTGGTTCGTCCGCCCCGCGACAATCCGTGCCGACTTTCCCGGGTGGCTGCCGCGCGATGGCGACGGAATGCCGTCTCTTGCGCCCGTGGTCGGCGACATGCCATCGTTCAACGCCGGAGTGGACGATTGCTTCCTCGCGCCTGCCGGGCCGGTGCGACTGGAGACGGCGGGCATGGATGTGTCGTTGGCGAGCGACTGCTCGCACTGGGTGGTGTACACCGGGGCGGGCCACGGCGTGTGCGTCGAACCCCAATCGGGACCACCCAATCAATCCGAGCATGCTCCGCTCGTTCTTCGGGCGGGGGAGAACCTGCGACGATGGTTCGAGATCACGTGGGGGAGACCACCGTGGGGAGATTGAGGTTGAGCGGGGCGCTTCCGTGGGGAGCACTCGCCGTCCTGGCACTTGCGTCGGTGACTCCGTTGTTCGCCTTCGCCGGGTCGGGGCCCGGGTCGTGGTTCCCGTACTGCGCGACCTGAACGGGCCACAGGCCGGCGTCCCGAGGGTGTCCGTCTAGAGTCGCGTTCATGTCGAGGTGGAATGCGGCCCGGGCGAACGACGGGGAGCCGCTCTTCGGTGACTGGAGCCCCTGGGCGGATCCCGCCGCGGTTTCCGACGCTCGACTGCCCATGCGCACGACATTCACGGCGCATGCGACCGTGGATTCCGCCCGGAGAGGCCGCCGCGAGGAGAGTCCGTGGTGGCAGAGCCTCTCGGGAACCTGGCAGGCGCGTCGTTTCTCCCATCCCCGCCTCGTCACCCGCGCAGCGGTGGAACCGGGGACCGATACCTCGTCGTGGCATCCGGTCGCCGTGCCGGGCAACTGGACCCTGCAGGGACTCGGCGACCTGCCGCACTACACGAACATCGACATGCCGTGGCGGGGACTTCCTCCGGACCTCCCCGAGGAGATTCCCACCGTCGTCCATCGTCGAACATTCGAGGTGCCCGCATCCTGGAGCGACCGGCGCATCGTCGTCCACGTGGGCGGAGCCGAGAGCACCCACGGCGTCTGGATCAACGGCGAGCGGGCCGGCTGGGGAACGGACAGCCGTCTGCCGAGCGAGTACGACGTGACGGATCTCGTGCGGCAGGGGACGAACCACGTCGCTCTCGTCGTGAGTCGATTCTCCGCCCAGAGCTACCTCGAGGATCAGGACCAATGGTGGATGGCGGGTCTTCACCGCGAGGTGTTCGTCGAGGCCCGGGGGAACGTCCACATGGCCGACATCCGGGTCGATGCCGGCATCGACCCGTCCACCCTGCGGGGGGTCGTGGCGAGGGGATCCCTCGCCCTTGCCGTGCGGGTGGCCGTTCCGCCCGGCGCCCGTCCCGCCCGGGGGTGGACGGTGCGCTGGCATCTCGAGGACGCCGACGGCACCGTGTTGGGCGAGCCCCGTACGGTGGCGGTGCCCTCGCTGGCGGCGCCCTACGTGTGGCAGGGACAACGAGCGGTGGACTCCTGCGCGCCGGGCCGCGTGCGGGTGTGGTCGGCCGAGACCCCGGTGCTCCACCGGGTCGTGGTGACCCTCGTCGATGCCGAGGGGCGCGACGCGGAGTCCGCGGTCATCCGAACTGGATTCCGCTCGGTGGAGGTGCGGGACCGGTCGCTTCTCGTCAATGGACGGCGCGTCATCATCCGTGGTGTCAACAGACACGATCATCACCCGGACCGGGGCAAGGCGGTGACGGTCGAGGACATGCGCGCCGATCTCCTCGAGATGAAGCGCCACAACATCAATGCCGTGCGCTGTGCGCACTACCCGAACGACCCGCATCTGCTCGATCTGTGCGACGAGTTGGGGTTGTACGTCATCGACGAGGCGAATGCCGAGGCCCACGCCTTCAACACGAGCCTGTGGCGCGACTCCCGCTTCCACGCATCGTGGATCGCCCGTGTCGCGCGCATGGTGGAGCGCGACCGCAACCATCCGAGCATCATCCTGTGGTCCCTGGGCAACGAGGCCGGATACGGGCCGGTCCACGATGCCGCGGCGGCGTGGGTGCGCGCCGAGGACCCCTCCCGTCCGCTCCATTACGAGCCGGCCGTGTACCACACCGACTGGATCGACGGGGGAGCCGCGGCCACCGACATCGTCTGCCCGATGTACGCCCCCATCGCCGACATCGTCGAATACGGCCGCTCGGGGCGGGGGCACCGGCCGCTCATCATGTGCGAGTTCAGCCACGCCATGGGCAACTCGAACGGTTCGCTCGACCGGTACGTGGAGGCCTTCGAGACGGTTCCCGGGCTGCAGGGTGGCTTCGTGTGGGAGTGGAAGGACCACGGTCTGCGCCAACGTCTCCCGGACGGCCGGGAGCGTCTGGCCTACGGCGGTCAGTTCGGCGAGCGTCCCCACGACGCGAACTTCGTCGCCGACGGTCTGGTCTCGGCGGACCTGGCTCCCCACCCTGCCATGCGCGAGCTGGCATGGGTGCACCGACCGGTGTCCGTGACGCCGCGCGGACGCGGCGACGACAGGCGCCTCGTCGTACACAACCGTCGTCACTTCACCGCGATCTCCGACCTCGTCGGGACATGGACCCTCCTGTCCGAGGGTGAACCCGTGGCCTCCGGTCGACTCGTCGCGCGCGCCGCGGCGGGCGAGAAGACGGAGGTGCGCCTTCCCTGCCGGGTTCCCCCGCGCGGGGAGGCCCATCTGCGCGTCGAGTGGCGCACCCGCGAGGACCTGCCGTGGGCGTCCGCCGGACACGTCGTGGCCTGGGACGAGGTCGCACTCACCCCGGCACGGAGCCGCCGCCGTCCCGCCGCACCGGGAGACGGGGAAGGGGACGGACTGGCCGCACGCATCGCACCACGTCTCACCCTGTGGCGGGCGCCGACGGACAACGACGGGATGAAACTCGCGCCCCATCTGTGGCCGATGTTCGGACAGTCGCTGCGCAGATGGACCGAGCAGGGGGTGGATCGCATCGATCCGGAGACGCTCGTGCGTCATCGTCATCGCCGCACGGTGCGCTCCGACGGATCCGTGCTGCACGAACACGTGGTCGACGTGCCCCGTTCCCTCGCCGACCTGCCGCGCATCGGCGTGCGCTTCGAGGTTCCGGAGGGTTTCTCGCGGGTGCGCTGGTTCGGCGAAGGACCCGACGAGTGCTATCCCGACCGTCGCTCCTCGGCCCTCACCGGGGTGTGGGAGTCCGATCCCGACGGCCTTCCCTACCTCGTGCCCCAGGAGCACGGCCTGCGCACCAATTGCCGGTGGATGGAGTGCGTGGCCCCGGACGGCCACTGGGCCGGCTCCCGCGTGCGGATCGACGCGGTCGGGTCACCGCTGCACATGTCGGCACTGCTGCACACCCCCGAGGACCTCCACGCAGCCCCCGAACAGGGACTCGTCCCCGTGCGCGAGTACCTGACCGTTCACATCGACGTCGCCCACCGGGGACTCGGCACGGCGAGTTGCGGTCCCGATGTGTTGCCCGAGTACGTCGTGGCGCCGGGACGCCACGAGTTCTCCTACGTGGTGTCCTCGTTCAGTCCTCGGTGAGGTGGGCCGCTCCCGAGGGTCGCACCCGACGACCTGGCACGTCGGCCCCGCGGGCACAGAGCACGACGATGCATCCGCCGAAGCCGCCTCCCGTCATGCGCGCCCCGAACACGCCGGGACGGGCAAGGGCGCGGGCCACCGCCGTGTCCATCGCGTCGGTGGAGACCCCGAAGTCGGCTGCAAGGCTGGCGTGGCTCCAGCCGTGGCGCTTGACGTGGTGGAGGGCTGCGTCCAGCAGCTGCTGCCGCAGGCTGTCGACGTCGGCTGCGTCGTGCTGGTTGTGGTGTGGGGACGAAGCGGCGCTGCTGCTGCTGGTGTG
>JAULXU010000108.1:1034-1512 GCA_032118285.1 Ilumatobacteraceae bacterium | reverse complement strand
GGAGGGAATTGTGGGCATCGCGTGGATTTCTTGCGGGGTGAAGTTCGCACAAACGCTCCGGCAAGGCCTAAATTTGTGTCGCCTGCCGGTTGTTTCCTGCTTGACGCTCGCTGAACGCAGCGCGTTGCAGGGGCCCGTCGTGCGCGAGAAATGCAATGAACAATTCTCATGAAACACGTAGGAAATCCCCCCATCGATGCTTCGCTTGAAGCTGTAGGCCTGGAAGACGTTTCACGGGCTCACTGGAATCTGCCTCCGGCCAAACTCATCGTCCAGACGCTCCTGCGCGGCGATGGCATCCTCACCGACACCGGTGCCCTGTGCGTGGACACCGGAACCTTCACCGGGACCGTCGACGCCCGGACCGTCGAGGTCTTTGCCGACCCGGACGCGGCCACGGGGAGCTACCGGCGGACCCGGACCTGCTCCACGGCCGAGACCGTCTCGTCCGAGGCCCTGCCGCGTCTCGCCTTCCTGG
>JAULXU010000108.1:0-1024 GCA_032118285.1 Ilumatobacteraceae bacterium | reverse complement strand
CTGTGCGTAGACACCGGGACGTTCACCGGCCGCTCCCCGAAAGACCGCTTCATCGTCGACGACGCTACCACCCACACCGATGTCGACTGGGGGGCCATCAACCAGCCGATCACGTCCGAGCAATTCGCCGCGCTTCACCACGACATGGCCACCTACCTCTCCGGCAAGCCGGTCTTCGTCCGCGATGCGGCCGTCGGCGCCGATCCCGAGAGCGAAGTGCGCGTCCGCGTCGTCACAGAAAAGGCGTGGTCGAACCTCTTCGTAAGCAACATGTTCATCCGGCTGGAAGAGCAGGACGTGCTCGTGCCGTCCCCGGAGTGGCATGTCGTGTGCGCCCCCGGCTTCCAGGCGACGTCGGCCCTCCACGGCACCCGGCAAGGCAACGTGTCCGCCATCGACTTCACCCGGAAAATCATCCTCGTCGCCGGGTCGGCATACACCGGCGAGATCAAGAAGGGGATGTTCTCGGTCATGAACTTCGTGCTGCCTACCCGGCACGACGTGTTTCCGATGCACTGCTCTGCGAATGTGGGCGAATCGGGCGATGTGGCCGTCTTCTTCGGGCTCAGCGGGACCGGCAAGACGACACTCAGCAGCGACCCGCTCCGGCGGCTCATCGGCGACGACGAGCACGGCTGGGGCGCCTCCGGGGTATTCAACATGGAAGGTGGCTGCTACGCAAAGACCATCCACCTCAGCCGCGACCTCGAACCCCAGATCTACGATGCCATCCGCTTCGGCGCGATGCTGGAAAACGTGGGCATGGGCCCCGACGGGGTCACCCCGGACTACGACGACAGCTCGCGCACGGAGAACACCCGGGTATCGTATCCCTTGCACCACATCCCCGGTGCCGTGGAATCCGGCCGCGGGGGCCATCCGACCGACATCTTCTTCCTGACCTGCGACGCCTACGGGGTGCTGCCGCCCATCAGCCGCCTCGACAAGGGCCAAACCATGTACCACTTCCTCTCCGGCTACACGGCGAAGGTGGCCGGCACCGAGGTGGGCGTGACAGAGCCGC
>JAULXU010000107.1:0-1741 GCA_032118285.1 Ilumatobacteraceae bacterium | reverse complement strand
GAAGAGTCCGTGGGTGTGCTGCGCAGCGGGGTGCGCGCGGCGCGCGACTCGCGCGACGCCCTCGAGGCCGACGCCGACGTGGTGCGCGAGGAGACGGCCGCGGCAGAGCGTCGCGCCGCCCGTGCCACCGCGCGTCTCGAGGCCATCGAGACCGCCGCCGCAGCCGGGCGCGCGCGCATCGGTGCCCGCACCCTTGCCCAGGTGACCGGCGTCGTCGGTGCGCTCGTGGACGTGCTCACCGTGGACGAGGGCTGGGACGCGGCCGTCACGGCCGCACTGGGGGAGTCGCTGTCCGCCGTCGTCGTCTCCGACCCCGGCGCCGCCCGTCGTGCCGTGGAGGCCCTCCGCTCCTCCGGCAACACCGGCGCCGTGCTGATACTGGGTCGTTCCGTCGGTGGGGGCTCCTGGATCCCGGGTGGCGTGGATTCGGTGCGGGACCATGTGCGTCCGGCCGACGGGGCGCCTGCGGGACTCGACGGCCTGCTCGATGCACTCATCGCCCACGTCGGCTGCACCGACGACATCGTCGATGCCATCGGCATCGTCGAGGAGCATCCCGAGGCGGTCGTGGTGACGAGGGCCGGGGACAGGCTGTCCCCATCGGGATGGCGGCTCGGGGTCGCCGACGATGCCGGTTCGGTGCAGCGACTCGAGGCCGCCCGTCGGGAGAAGGACGATGCAGACGCGGCATTGGCGTCGGCATCGTCGGCGTCGGCGGGGCACTGGGAGCAGACGGCGCGGGCGCGGGCCGAGGTCGAGCGTCTCCAGTCGGAACTCGATGCGGCGCTCGACACGCTGGAGGCGACGACGGCACGCCTCGCGGCGGGGGACGGCAATCGACGCACGAGCCTCGCCGAGGTTGCCGTGCTCGAATCGGGTCTCGACACGGTGCGTGCCCGACTCTCGGGGCACCAGGCGCGGGTCGCCGAACTGGAGGCCATTCTCCCCGCACTCGAGGAGGCCGAGAGGGCCGAGGCCGAGGCGGCCCGTGCCCGGTCCGATGCCCAGGCGGCGATCGAGTCGCGGACCAGTCACCTGACCATGCGCCGTCGCGATCTCGAGGTGCGCCTGGCGGGACTGGCCGAGCGCGACAGCATCCTGCGTCAGCGACTCGAGGAGACCGAGATCCGTCTGCGCGCCGATGTCGACGCGCGCCGTGACGCGGTGGAGCGACGTCGCCGCATCGAAGCATCGCTCGTCGTGCTGGAGAGGCTCGGCGCGGTGGTGGGTGAACGTCGGGCCAGGCTCGATGCCCGTCACGAGGAGATCCGCGAGCAGCGCACCCGCCAGAGCGACGAGACCCGGGCGGTTCTGGCCCGCCTCGACACCGCGCGTCGATCCCGGCAGGAGGCCGAGCGCGAGCTGGACGCCCTGCGCGAGCGCCAGCGCCGCATCGAGATCGAGGAGACGGAATCGCGAACGCGACTCGAGTCCGCGGTGGAGACGGTGCGGCGGGAGCTGGAGGTCGAGCCCGAGGTCGCCGAGGCCGCCCCGGCTCCCGAGGTGCCCGAGGGCAAGACCCGTGCCGACCGCGCCCGGGAGCTGGAACGGGAGATCCGTCTGATGGGTCCGATCAACCCGCTCGCCCTGCAGGAGTTCACCGAGCTCCAGGAGAGACTGGCGTTCTACGAGGAACAACTCAACGACGTGCGCAGCTCGCGCCGCGAACTGGCCCAGGTCATCGCCGCCGTCGACGAGGAGATCCGCTCGGTGTTCGCCGATGCGTTCCAGGACGTGGCAC